>NZ_JBALNX010000033.1:5905-86329 GCF_036962035.1 Bacillus sp. JJ1773 | reverse complement strand
TAAAAACACTCACTATGAAGTGTTCATGGCACGAGTTTCGAAGTCCCCTCGATAAAAACACTCACTATGAAGTGTTCATGGCACGCGTTTCGGGGACCCTTCGATAAAAACGCTTACTATGAAATATTCATGGACCTTGTTTAGCGTCCCTCACGAAAAATACACTCATCATAAAAATTTCGCACACCTTATTCACTCTAAATTCCTTAGTCTAGCCTTCTTTTGTGAGACATTTCCCTACTCATCAGCTAAACTAAAAAGGTAAAAGTAATTGTAAGGATAGGAGGAGAGGGACTATTCGGACATTAGCACGTTTTGTAACGAAAACATATAAATATATCATTTTGGCATGGATAGTACTGACGGTTGTTATGTCGTTTTTCGCTATCCGGCTTCCAGCTATGCTGCAGGGCGATGGGTTTCGGATGAATGGGGAGCATTCGGAGGTTATGGATATCGCTGCGGATACATTCAATATGCCAGTAGAAACCATGTTCCTCGTTTTCAACGAAGCTAGCGATAAAAAAATCGAGGATATGGTAAAAAAAGTAGAGGAACTTGGTGTTGCTTCTACCATTACCTCGCCTTTAGAAGATCCGACACTCTATAAAGATCAGCTAGCTTATGCGATTCTTCAATTTGATGATAAGGATCTGGATATGACCCAAGTCGTAACAGATATTCGTGAAACAATTGGAGATGAAGAGGGAATTGTGCTGACAGGGGCACCTGCGATTTCCAAGGATATCAATACAGCCAGTCAAAAGGATTTAATGATTGCAGAAGCGATTGGCCTTCCTATTGCAGTGATCGTTCTTCTTTTTGCTTTTGGAACGGTTATTGCTTCAACGATTCCGCTAATTATTGGAATTACAACGATTCTTGTTTCCTTTGGAACGCTGACGATAGTAGGCGGCCATGTGGATTTATCTATTTTTGTCATGAACATCATTCCGATGCTGGGGCTCGCGCTGAGCATTGATTTTGCGCTATTGTTTATTAGCCGGTATCGGGAGGAACGGAAAAAATCTAACTTGTTTGAGGCGGTTTCTACAACCATTCGGACAGCTGGGCGATCAGTCATTTTTTCTGCCTTTTGTGTGTTTATCGGTTTAGGCGCTATGCTGTTCATTCGAGTTGAGATTTTTCAAAATATCGCTATAGGCGGGATGATTGTTGTTGCGATGGCAGTACTCACTTCCATCACGCTGCTGCCATCTGTTTTAATCGCATTAGGGGATAAAATTGATAAGTGGCAGCTGCTAAAAGTAAACCAAAACGGGACTGATCGCTGGCGCCTTTTCGCAAATGCAGTCATAAAGCGTCCTGTTATCATTACGATCATCGCTCTTATTTTATTAGGAATTGCTCTTATCCCTGCAAAAGAAATGAATTTAACGATTCCGCAAATTGATTCATTGCCTGAATCGTATGATTCCCGTCAAGCCTATGAGCTGCTGGAGGATGAATTCGGCCTTGGTAAAAAAGCCTCTGCATTTGTTGTAGCTACTCGCGAAAATGGCTGGCAGGATACGGATGGGTTAGAACAGATGAAGAAATTAGAAGAGGATCTGTTAAAAGACCCGCTAGTTGAAGAGGTCAAAACCATTTATGCTTTGAGTGGGATTCATTCACCGGAGGAATGGGAACAGGCATGGACGGTACCCGAAATGAAGGCCAAACTCGAACCGTTAACAGAATCATTCATTAACGATGAAAAGCTGCTCATTCCCGTTACCTTAAAGGCTTCTGGAGCTTCGACAAAAGCACAGGATTGGGCTCGCCAATTATCGGAAAAAGAAACAGAATTTGATTTACTCATTGGTGGACAGCCAAAATTTAATCAAGAAATCTTTGATGAAATTTCGAATCAAATTTGGCTCGTTCTCACCGTTATTATCGTTTCAACCTTTTTCATTCTGATGCTTGCATTCCAGTCCATTCTCATTCCGATTAAGGCAATCCTGATGAATATCATCGGATTAGCAGCAACGTTTGGGATCCTTGTTTATATTTTTCAATATGGTCATTTTGGACTGACAGCCGGTACGATTGCCCTCATTATTCCAGTTCTTGTCTTTAGCCTCGTGTTTGGGCTGAGCATGGATTACGAGGTCTTTCTCATATCGAGAATGCAGGAGGAATATGCAAGTTCCTTTGACAATGACAGGGCCACTGTGGAAGGCCTTGCCACAACGAGTAAAATTATTACTTCCGCTGCCTTGATCATGATTGTTTTAACTGGGGCCTTTGCCTTTACGGACGTGATGCCGGTGAAACAGATCGGGGTTGGGATCGCCGTTGCCGTGGTCATTGATGCAACGATTATTCGGCTTTTGCTCGTCCCGAGCTTAATGAAGCTATTTGGGAAATGGAATTGGTGGCTGCCTTTTCGAAAAGGGAGCTATAAAGCGGGGAATTGGCATTAATAAAATATGGCCAGAAAATCACGGAGCACACACCATCAAGTGCTCCGTGATTTTTTTCGCGGGATTCCATATAATAGAAAAGAAACGTTCGGCACACGAAGAATCTAGTGTATAATGAAGAAATCATAAAAAATTTATAGGGGTAGAAACAAGTGGATAAACAAAATAGTAAGTATAGATGGGTTGTTTTTGCCTCAGTCTTGTTTACCTATTGTGTAATCGCAAGTCAAAGAACAGCCCCAGGATTAATTACAGATCAAATTATGAAGGACTTTAGTGTAACGGCATCGACCATTGGATTGCTGACGAGTATTCAATTTTTGGCGTATGCTAGTTTACAAATACCAATTGGCATACTGTCAGATCGATTCGGGCCTAATATTTTTCTTATCGCGGGAACATTATTAAATGGTGCAGGGACGCTGATTTATAGTTTGGCAGAGCATGAGTATGTTCTCTTGTTTGCTAGATTGTTAGTGGGAATCGGGGATGCCACCATTTGGGTAAACGTAGTCTTAATCTTAAGCCTGTGGTTTAAGGGAAATGAATTTGTAGGATTGATTGGAATAGCGGGGATGGTCGGGAGTCTGGGCTTCCTGCTGGCAACAGTTCCTTTTTCTGAGTGGATTACGTTATGGGGCTGGAGAAAACCATTTTTTACAACGGGTCTTATATTATTGCTAAGCGGCTTTATTCTTTACTTTGTCCTCGTTCATAAACCGAAACAGATGTTTAAAACCGATACTAATTCCGCATCTGTCTCCCCAAAAATAAGTGAAAAACGTGAAAAGACACTGAGTCTGCTTAGGCGCATCCTTACAAGCCGCCAAGCATGGGCAACCTTTTTTTGTCACTTCGGGATTGTCGGAACATATATCGGATTTATCGGTTCGTGGGCGGTGCCATATGGGATGCACATGTACGGGATGACACGTTCCGATGCGAGCCAGCTCATTATGATTGGTCTGATTGGTGCTGTTATGGGATCTCCTTTATCGAGCTGGGTGGCCAATCGGTTAGGGACGATCAAGCGTCCTTATGTCGTTGTTCATTTCATCACCGTTATTTGCTGGAGCGTGTTTTTTGTATTAAGCGGGAAGCCGCCACTTTTTATGCTGATTTCGCTATTCTTTATCATCGGCTTTTGTAACGGGGCTAATATGTTTACTTTTGCCGTTGTACGCCTATCCTTTGATGTAAGGGAAGTTGGATTTGTTTCGGGATTTGCGAATACAGGCGGTTTTCTGAGTGCTGTTCTTTTGCCAAGTATTTTTGGGAAGGTATTAGATCACTTTGGTACGGCTGCAGGTGGGTATCACTACGGATTTATCATCCCGGTTCTATTTTCGCTTGTCGGTCTAATCGGGGGACTTCTAATTAAGGAACAGCGGCAGGAAGCTAAGAAAGCACTTGCTTAAATTATTTGAGAAAGCAAATAGGATTGCTTTCTTTTTTTTGCCTAAAATTTTCATTTCCAATATGGATCTATTTTCCATCCAACGTTTCAATGAGAAAATAAACACTTTTTTCCAAGTATTTTTAATGCCATATCATAATATTTAGGATATAATCATATATATTTCGATTATCGAATGAAATTTAAGGGGAAATTTGGATATGTGGCGAAACAAAAATGTCTGGATCATTTTATGTGGGGAATTAATCGCTGGGTTTGGATTATGGATGGGTATTATTGGAAACCTCGAATTTATGCAGGAAAAAGTGCCATCGGATTTTATGAAGTCCGTTATTTTGGCGATTGGGTTATTAGCCGGTATACTGGCTGGCCCCATTGCAGGAAGGATTACGGACCAAAAGAGGAAGAAAACGGTGATGATCTATGCAGGTCTAGGGAGAATGGTGAGTGTACTCTTTATGTTTATTGCATTACAAACCGGCTCCATTCTTTGGCTTATAGCCTTTGTCATTAGTATTCAGATTGCCGCTTCATTCTATTTCCCGGCACTCCAAGCAGCCATTCCTTTAATTGTGGATGGAAAAGATTTATTGAGAATGAACGGAGTCCATATGAATGTAGCCACGATTGCCCGGATTTTAGGTACATCCTTAGCAGGCATACTGCTAGTAGCTATGTCGTTGTTTATGTTATATCTTTCATCATTTATTGCTTACTTCTTCCTATTCGTATTCACATTATTATTAAAAATTGAAGAACCGGTTAAGCAGAAAAACACGAGTACGTCCAAGTCAAAGGGAAGCTTTAAAGAGGTATTACCTGTCATTAAAGGGCTGCCGATCGTATTAATGACACTTGTTTTATCGCTTGTTCCGCTGTTATTCTTAGGCGGCTTTAACCTTCTAGTAATAAAAATAAGTGAATTTCATGATGATCAATTGCTGAAGGGGCTTATTTATTCGGCTGAAGGGATTGCCTTTATGATAGGGGCTTTTGCCGTGAAGAAAATGAGTAATCGCTGGTCACCTTATAGCATTATGTTTTTCTTCTCGCTTATTGTAGGATTTGCACAAGTTTCATTATTCTTTGTAGATTCAAAAATAGTGACGGTTACAGCCTTCGCAGTTGTTGGTTTTTCAGTTGGCTGCTTTTATCCGACTGCTGCGACCATTTTTCAAACAAGAATGCCGAAAGAATTCCATGGGCGCTTTTTCTCTTTCCGCAGTATGTTAGATCGAGTGATGTTCCAGGTCGTCCTTCTAGGAACAGGATTTTTACTGGATTTAGTTGGGCTGCAGATGATGGTAGTGATTTTCGGAATCATTTCGGCTGGATTGACCGTTTATTTCTATCTTCAGTTTAAGCGTCATATCGGTCGTGAAAACCAGAAAAAAGCCGTTTCCTTTTAATAACTGTTTACTCGCATAATGGGCGTATGATTGGAAACTCTATAGATGTATTTTAGTCATAGAGGGGAGTGTGCACGCATGCTAAAGCGAAAGTTAGATCAAGCAAAGGAACAGCAGCGGGTAGTGGAGGCTCAAGACCAATTCGGGCATTTTGGCAAGACAGATACGGAGTTTTCCTTAGAGGAAAGCGTACAACAGGCGATAGCGAAAAGCCAGGCTTACCAGGCTCAGAACCAACAGCCAACCTATGAGCCAAATAAACCTTTTTAGAATAATCTGCAGTCAGGCGGGAGTAAACTACTCTCGTCTATTTTTTTGCGGTATGATAATAGAAAGTAAAGAAAGGAGCTGATTTGGAATGTCAGAAAAACTAGAGCTGGCAACGTTTGCTGGAGGCTGCTTTTGGTGTATGGTATCACCATTTGATGAGCAGCCGGGGATTAGGGAGGTCATTTCAGGCTACACAGGCGGTCATAAGGAAAATCCAACTTATGAAGAGGTTTGCTCCGATTCAACTGGACACTATGAAGCAGTCCAAATTATATTTGATCCTGCCGTTTTCCCGTATAAAAAATTACTTGACTTGTTTTGGCAGCAAATTGACCCAACCGATGAGGGAGGGCAGTTCAATGATCGTGGGCTATCCTATCGTACGGCGATTTTTTATCATAATGAAGAGCAAAGGGATATGGCTGAAGCCTCAAGAAAAGAATTGGCTGAGAGCGGCCGTTTTCTAAAACCAATCGCAACTGAAATTTTGCCGGCCAGCCGTTTTTACAATGCGGAGGATAAGCATCAGGATTATTATAAAAAGAACCCACTTCACTATAATCTTTATAAAGAAGGGTCTGGCCGTGCGCGATTTATACGCGAGAACTGGAAAAACCGCAAAAGTGAAGAACAATTGAGGAAGGAGTTAACTCCAATTCAATATGAAGTAACACGAAATAACGCAACAGAGCCTCCGTTCCAAAACGAATATTGGGACCATACGGAGGAGGGGATCTATGTAGATATTATTTCTGGCGAGCCGCTTTTTAGCTCGAAGGATAAATACGATGCCGGCTGCGGCTGGCCAAGCTTTACAAAGCCATTGCGAAGAACAGAAATTGAGGAAAAATTTGATGGCTCTTACGGAATGAGAAGAATAGAGGTCCGTTCAAAAACATCCGAATCCCATTTGGGTCATGTCTTCGATGATGGACCTGGTCCCGACCATGCGCGGTATTGTATAAACTCTGCTGCACTGCGATTTATTCCTAAGAACAAGCTTGCGGATGAAGGGTATGGGGAGTATTTGAAGTTATTTGAACATCATTAATATATGATGATTGTTAAAGGGAACAAAGACAAAGGTTAGCCTACTCATGTCTTTGTTCCTAGCTTTTTATTTTCTTAGTATTGCTAATCGATATGGGAAAAGCTTTGCTTCCATAATTCCTTTTTTAACAGCAGGATCATTTTTCATAAGCTCTATTGCTTCTTCCTCCGTATCTACTTCCAAAATAACTATCCCTAGTGGGTCAGTATCTAATGTTCTGCCTGCTAAGATGAGTTTCCCTTCCTTTTCTAGGCTTTGTAAAACCTCAAAATGCTCCTGAACAATGTTATTCTCCTTGTCAGTCCAATTGTCTTCATCTAATAACGATGGAATGAGCTTAAGTTGATATAGAAATTGTAATTTTTCCATGGAAAATATCCCCTTTTTATTTAATTATTCAAGATGCAGGATCTGATTTCTTATTATATAAGGAAAGAAAGGGTGGAGATTTAAAAAAATAGTGGCAAAGGATAAAAGTAAAAATCAATCGTGCTAGATTCATTTATTAACTGTTTACTTGTTTACAAACTGTAAACTTTCCGTACACAAATGCGTTTACTTGTTTACAAATTCGTATACATCCTTCAGTAGCAATAGGTGTACGGATTTGTTACACAAGTATACATAAATGTTTACAAAAAATCACTAAGTTTACAAGATGTTTACTGATTTACAGTTGTATTTTATTTCGGCTATGTCCATTGAAGATTTCAATTATCCCCCTTAACCTTAAAAGTAGAAACTGCTTTATACATATAAAACAATTAAATAGAAAAGGGATGAAGATGAAATGACTAAATCCAGAATTGCAGCGATTGATGTTGGAAATGACTCGGTTAAGGCTATTTTCGGGGAAGTAGATTACGAATTAAATATTCCTAATATTATTGCTAGGGACACAGAGGATCGTCCGATCATTGGAATTGAAGAGCTGGATCAGAAAAATCCGCTTGATGGCATACATATAAAGGTCCATTCACCTGCTCTAAAGGAGAATAACGTCATTTACCGAGTTGGAAACTTGGCAACAAAAAGCAATAGCGCATCAGAGCTTGACCCTGGGAGCAGTAAATCAGAGGAAGATCAAACATTAATTATGCTTTTTGCAACACTGGCTTTAGATGCAGTAAGGTCAGAAAACAAAGATGTCTTCCAGCGGACAAAAAATATCATCGATGCTGCCTACACACTCGGAACGGGACTCCCTCTTCGTGAGGTTAAAGAGGGAAAGGATGCCGGATACCGTTCGAAATTAATTGGGTCTGTCCATCAGGTGGAATTTCTTGTTACACCTAAATACCAAGGATTAAAGGTGAATCTAAGGTTCGATGAGGTCAAGGTATATCCTGAAGGATTTGCTGCTTATATTAATCTAGTCATGGATAATGATTTAAAGATTATTAATAAGGATCTTATCGACAAAAGGATTATTATCCAGGATATCGGGGGGCTGTCTACCGATATAGCGGTTATTAAGAACCGAAATGTTGATGATGATAAGGCTCAAGGGTTTAATCTTGGTGTGTCCGAATCATTAGAAGCCATTAGAGAAGAAATAAGATCCAAGCATGGCATTGAACTCGACAGCCGCAGAGATGTGGTTGAAATTATCACGAAGAAAAATGACCGCAATCATATTATGGTAAAAGGAAGCCGAACAAGTGTCCATGACATTACAGATCGAATCCTGCTTGATTTGGCTAAGAAGCAGTATCGTTTATTGCGGAATGTGTGGCAAAAAAACTCGCAGACAGAGATCTGCTATTTTGTCGGAGGCGGAGCGAATGTACTAAAGGAATATATAAAAACAATAAACAATAATTTAGATGGGTATAACATAGATTTTTTTGAAAATGAAAAAGAGAGCATTTGGATGATGGCCAATGCCTATTATAAATTAATTAAAGACTATTCAAGGAAAATGGAAAAGGTAAAAGCGGTCAAAGAGCCTGTGAAGGGCTAAGGTGATTCTATGGAAAAATTAAAATCAGGTATGATCAAAAGGGGACAAGCGATATCCTTTCGTGTCCCTTCAGATACACCTGACCACTTATTAAAGCATCTGCAAAAGCTAAAGGAAACGGAACGAAGAAATTTCTCAAGCAAAATGGCCGAGTTTGTTCTAGAGGGAGTTGGAAAATCCTGCTCCCAAGAAAGGGAAACGATCACCATTCCCCTTCCTCAGAGATTAAGTAAATCCCAGCGAGATTGGCTAAAGCATGAGCATTCCGAAGCCCTCATAGGCAATATTATTTATCAGCTGCTAATCGATCCCGTTCGGTCAACCTCATTACTAGCATCCATGAACAGCAAATCTATCGATATTAATGAAGCATTGTATTTGCAAGAAGAACCCGAGAATTCCACTGTAAATGAGGAAACGGCTAATCTTTCAAAATATGAACAGGAATCAGCAGCCGCATTAGAAGAATCCATGGACGATGATCTAATGGCGTTTGATTGGGAAACCGCCAAGAAAAATCAGGAGCCTAAGGTGGAGGAAGAAACTGCCGAAACCAATTTCGACCTTGATGATCTGCTTGGTGATTTCCTTGCTAAGATGAATAAGTAGAATACTAAAAGCAGTGCCTATTTAGAAAAAAGGCACTGCTTTTTTATTTGAACAGCTCTATGTATAGTAGAGGGTTTCTAAGAGGAATAAAATGGATAAGAGAGTATCGGTTTTACTTAAGAGCCGTACGATAGTCTTACTGTACGGCTCGATAAGCTTAGGATTGACTTGATCATCAAGTTAAGGTTAGAAAATGTATCTCTTTTCAATATTACTTTATTTTGTTACCGCCTCTAAAGCCACTTCAATCATGTCATTAAAAGTGGTTTGTCTTTCCTGAGCTGTTGTTTGCTCATGAGTAATGATGTGATCACTTACAGTTAAAATAGATAAAGCTTTCACGCCAAATTGGGTTGCTAAATAATAAAGTCCAGCCGTTTCCATTTCAACAGCAAATACACCTAATTTTCCTAGCTTTAAAAATGTTTCCGTATCTTTTGTATAGAAAAGATCAGAAGATAGAACATTTCCCACATGAAGATTAAGGCCCTTTTCAACGCCGATTTCGTATGCGCCCTTTATTAATTCGAAATTCCCGATTTGTGGAAAATCATATCCAGGAAAATCATTGCGGATAATAGCTGAGTTTGTGACAGCAGCTTGAGCAATGATGACATCACGAATTTTTACATCCTCCTGAATGGCTCCGCAAGTGCCAACGCGAACAAGATTCTTGGCGCCATAATCTTTAATTAATTCATGAATATAAATGGATGCTGATGGCATGCCCATCCCTGTTCCTTGTACGGAAACACGTTTCCCTTTATATGTTCCTGTGAAGCCCAGCATGCCTCTCACTTGGTTATAGCAAACAGCATCTTCTAGAAAAGTCTCAGCAATATATTTGGCACGCAGCGGATCTCCCGGCAGTAATACGGATTCTGCAATTTCTCCAACTTTTGCCTCGATATGAAAACTCATATATTTTCCCTCCAAAATTCTATCATTCGAAAGCGATTCCAAAAAATCATAACACAATAAAATTTTGAATTCTGTTAAAGGGGTAACGACAAAATTGTGAGCCAATTCACAAAAAACGTTAATTGCATAACTGAACTACCTACAACTCATTTGCTATATTTGAAATGCTCTCCAGACTAAAGAGAATTCCACTTGCGAAGTGATGGGGTCTCTTCAGTTTCGTTACATATCAATTCCAGTTTGTCTTTTTCAAGGAGGTAAACATACTTACCTTGTACATTAATAAGGCCCTCGTTTTGAAAATCACCTATGGTTTTGGAAATGGATTCTCTCGTCACACCCAGCATATTTGCTAGTAAAGACTGATTTACTTTCAGGTCTATTTTGTAACCGTTATCACATGGTTTTCCGAAGTTATAAAATAAATCAATGAGTAAATTTGCAACCTTCGTGCGGACATCATAGAAGGTTAAATACCGAACTAGCCGATTAAGGATGCGGGTCCTCTCGACAAGAATCATATAGGCTTTTCTGAGGACTGATGGGTATTTTTCCACGATATTTAAGAAATCATTCCTGGAAATAAGCCAGGTTGAAACATTCTCTATTGCTTCAATCGATGAGATTCGGTGCTGGTCGTTAGAAAGTGCTTCTGTCTCACCAATAATATCTCCAGGCATTGTTATTCCAAGTACAACTTCCCTGCCTTCATGTATACGGCAGACTTTTGCCATTCCTGAGCGAATGATATAAATCTCATCACTTTGATCATTTTCAAATATTAGAACATGGTTTTTTTTGAAATGACGTTCTTTAAGTAAAGGAATGATATTAGATAATTCATTCTCGGGAATATTAGCGAAAATAGCGCAGTCTGTAATTTTGGTAATCAAAGGAATCCAACCTTTCAGTTCATTGTTTCTACTTTCTTTGGAATGATAATGAACATTATACCATGGGGATTAATACAAAAAATTTGTTTAAAAGATCAGGTTTCATTAATATTGGACTTGAAGGATTCATAGTAGCGGTGCTTTCTTTTCAGCGATTATCGCTTACTATGCCGAAACGGCAGGAGTAGGATCTCTATCTCTTGGATTGGCTTAGTTGGGGCATTTGTTTTTACTGTCATTTTTTCGATTATTCATGCCCTTGAGGGTTATATATTCTTGCGGCAAGCACAATCTGCTGTGGTGCTTTTCATTAGAAAGAAGTGATTGGCTCTTGTTAAAACAATTAAATCAATGGTTTCATCTTCAAGAAGAAAATACGAGTGTCCGCACAGAGATGGTTGCTGGCCTAACCTCATTTATTACGGTAGCCTATATCATTGTTGTCAACGGTGCGATTTTGAATATGGCTGGCATGCCTTATGAAGCTGTCACTATTGCCACAGTGATTTGCTCCTTTATAGGTTGTATGTTATTAGCCTTATGGGCAAATTCTCCACTGGTCATCGTTCCAGGGATGGGGGACAACGCGTTTTTCGTATTTACACTCGTGTTATCTTTCGGCCTATCTTGGCAGCAGGCTTTAGCCGTTGTGTTGATAGCGGGAATTGTTTATGTATTAACGACGACTTCGAAAGTCGCTGTTTTTTTATCAAACTCTATTCCGATGTCTATGATTCATGCTATGACTGCAGGAATTGGCTTATTTATTGCATTTCTAGGTCTGAAAAATGGGGGTGTAATCGTAGCAAACGAGGGAACCTTTGTAGCGCTGGCAAAGATTAGCGATCCCCATGCTTTAACGACCTTGCTTACTCTGCTTATTCTTGTACCGTTGTTTCAGAAGAATGTTAAAGGGAACTTTTTGATCGGAATTTTGATAGGGACATTCATTGGAGCTTTATTTGGTATTGTGGACTTTTCAAAGTTGCGTGATTTCCATCTCTCATTTAAAGGTTATCAAGAGGTTTTTTTAGCTTTTGATTTTAGCCAAATAGGTACGTTTCATTTTTGGACAGCCGTATTTTCTTTATCGATGGTTATTATTTTCCAAAATATGAGTGTTCAGCTTGGCATGCTTCCAGATAAATCGAAATTTCGCAAGTCCTTTCAAGCTCATTCCTTTTCAGTCATCGGTGCGGGCCTTTTTGGCTGTAGCCCGACAACGACCGCTGCTGAGTCCGCAACAGGTATTGCCGCGGGCGGCAGAACTGGCTTAACCTCATTAACAACTGGTTTACTGTTTATACCGGCACTTTTTCTCACACCAATTTTTAAAGTGATTCCTAATAGCGCAATCGCACCCGTTTTGATCATTGTTGGATGTCTTATGGTCCAATCGATAAAAGAAATTCCCTTTAGCGATTTTACAGAGGCTTTCCCTGCCTATTTAATGCTGGCCATCATGCCGTTAACGTTTAATATCGCTAACGGAATTGCTTTTGGCTTTATTGCTTACCCGGTATTAAAGTGGGCAACGGGCAGAAAAAAGGAAGTTACAGGAACGATGTATGTCATTGCTTTTTTCTTTCTTCTGTATTTTATAGTAGGGGCTTTATAACAAATCAAGTATTAAAAACGGTCCCGTACAGAGAAGTGTTTATCACTTCTCTTTTTTTTATTGTAAAGTGTATGAACAAGGAAATAAACAGGCTCTACTATAGTTAATGAGGTATAATTTAATACATCATATAAAGAAAAAACTTATACATATTTATACTCATATACTATTTATATCTACACATAAGGAGCAGAAATATGGAGAAAGAAGATTTAAAGCTATTACATCAAGAAGTAACGAAACTTAGGGCTGAGGGGAAATATAAGGAAACGATTGAGGCATGCTATAATCTTCTGAAGTGCGGAAAAGAATTCGATGATTTTAAATCTATTTTAACTGCCCATATAAATCATGCTGCTTCCTATTATTGTATTGGGGATATAGAGGAAGCCTTTAATAGTATTGATGCCTATGTTGAAGTTTGCAGCGGTTTTGGAGACGAAGCAGATCTATTACATCAGTACAATGTATTGTTTTTGCTTTATGAATATAATAAGGATTTTACGAAGGCCAAGGCGACACTGGAGAATAGTATCAAGCTAGGAAAGAAATTAGAGAAATATAATATCGTTAGTAATGGATATAGCAATTTCAGTCATGTTTTGATGGAGGAAGGCAATTATGAGGCAGCCTTAGAAGCAGGTCAAAGGGGGCTAGAGGCGTCTAAATTACACAAACCCGCCAGTCCTATTCTTGAACTAAGAGTAAAGCTGAACATTGCAAAAGCTTATCTTGAGCTCAATCATTTTCATGATTCAAAAGCACTTATTAATGAAATGATCCATGACCCCATTTTAGAATCCTTTATAAGGGAAAAGTCTCAGAGCTATCATTTACTAGGAAGCTGGTATCGGAAGCAAAAATTATTTAAGGAAGCATTTGACTCTTTAACTGTTGCAAAGGAATTAGTGGAAAGCTATCAAGATTTATACTTATTAAAAACGATTCAAGAAGAGCGATGCCAATTGTGTGAGCAGATGGAAGATGTTCAGTTAGGGTATCGTGTTCAAAAGGAATATATATCCTTGATAAACGATATTAATAAACAAGAATTAGCGTTAACGGCTTTAAAGCTTGAAATCAAACATAGTATGGCTGATTTTAAAAGGAAAGCCAATACTGATTTTTTAACAGGTACCTTTAATCGAAGCTATTTAGAAACCACTTCAAATGAGTGGTTAGAACAAGCGTCTGTCAAAAATGAAAGTATTGTCTGTATCTTGTTTGACATCGATAATTTTAAAATCATTAATGATCAGTATGGTCACCTTTTTGGTGATGAGGTTATTAAACAAGTAAGTATTGCTTGTTCAAAAACAATAAAGGAAAATGAGCTATTCGCCCGGTATGGCGGGGATGAGTTTGTCGTAATGATTAGGGGCGCTTCACTTGAAAGAGGCAAGAAAAGGGCTGAAGAAATTAGGGAGGTTATTGGTAAGTTAAAGATCGAAATGAGTGGAAACAGTGTATCCGTAACAACGAGTATGGGAGTTGCGGATAACTTAGACGGAAAAGTGCTATCATTTCATGAATTATTTCATCATGCGGATCTCGGACTATATAAGGCCAAACAAAGCGGAAAAAATAACGTTTGTGTTAAGTGATTTAATACATGTATTTCTTATTAATAAAAGCCCACTTCTAACGTAAAATGTACCCTATAGAGTGGACACATAGAAAAAGTCTACCTATAGGGTACTTTTTTGTATAATTAAGAAAAACAACTAGAGAAATTAACATGGAGACGGAGAAATTATGAGTAAAAAGATTTTCACAGAGAAAGAGATCAAGCTGCTTTCAACTAATACTTACGTTAAATCTGTAAGTTCAAAAGGAATCACTTATACTGATGAATTTAAACATATATTTATTGCGGAAAAAGAGAAAGGCAATTTTCCAAGAGAAATATTTGAAGAGTGTGGGTTTGATACAGAGATTTTGGGGATGAATAGAATTGAATCGGCGAGTAAGAGATGGCAAAAAGCTTACAAGAAGAACGGGATAATCGGCTTACGTGACACAAGAGCTGAAAATTCAGGGCGCCAAATAGAAAGAGAACTTTCCTTAGAGGAGAAAAATGCTCGTTTAGAAGCAGAGATAAACTTACTCAAGGCAGAAAATGAACTGTTAAAAAAGATTCGTGTTTTAGAAAGGGGGATGAGAAAATAGTACTTCTTCCTAGCCAGAAGTTTATCCTTATTCGTTCAGTGATTAACAAATATCAATTAAAACGTATGGTGAACTACCTATGTGAAATAGCAGGTGTTTCAAGAAGTGGCTATTATAATTATTTCTCATCGAAGTCACAAGAACAAAGAAAGCTAAAAGAGAAAAAAGATCAGGAATTTAAGAAGATCATTTTAAAAGCCTTCCGCTTTAAAAATCGTAAGAAAGGGGCACGTCAAATCAAAATGACTTTGGCGGGTCAATTTAATGTTGTCTTTAATTTGAAACGTATACAACGAATCATGAAAAAATACGGCATTATTTGTCCCATCAGAAAGGCAAACCCTTATAGACGAATGATGAAAGCTACACAAGAACACCGTGTTGTCCCTAACCTATTAAACCGACAATTTAAGCAAGATGTGCCTGGAAAAGTTCTTCTTACAGATATTACTTATTTATTTTATGGCAAAAGTCAAAAAGCTTATTTATCAACAATTAAAGATGCTTCCACAAATGAAATCTTAGCTTATAATGTTTCAGATCGATTGACTATCGACTTAGCAACAGACACCTTTTTAAAGTTAAAGAAAAATAGAAACTTTAAGAAAGCTAAAGAGGCCTTAATTCACTCAGATCAAGGAGTACACTACACACACCCCCAATTCCAAAAGTTGGTTAAAAAATCAGGATTACGACAATCCATGTCCAGAAGAGGAAACTGTTGGGATAATGCCCCTCAAGAATCATTTTTTGGTCATTTCAAGGATGAAGCATATATAAAGCCTTGCGCAACCCTGGATGAATTAAAACGTGAAATTAAACAATATATGACGTACTACAATAACTACAGATACCAATGGAATCTAAAAAAGATGACCCCCGTTCAATACAGAGATCATCTTTTTAATACTGCGTAGGCTTTTTTAAAAATGTCCTTTACAAAGGGTACACTTTAACGTTAGGAGTGGGCTTCTTCTAATGATCAAGCATTTACTGGCTGAAGTGTTTGCAATACTTCCTGCAATGCAGTCATTTCCGTATTGTTTAAAGGAACTAATGGGAGCCGGACTCCGCCAACTTGAATGCCTTGCAGATTAAGAGCAGCTTTTACTGGTGTTGGATTTGGAGCATTAAATAAAGCCTTCATAATCGGAAGAAGCTCGCGATGGGCAGCAGCTGCTTTCTGAAGCTCACCATTTTTAAAGCTATTAATCATGTCTTGCATTTCGTTCCCGATAATGTGGGCAGCAACAGAAACAATCCCTGCTCCTCCGATAGCCAGAACCGGTAAGGTAAGACCGTCATCCCCACTGTATAAAGTAAAGTCAGCTGGGGTCTGGCTGATGATTTGGGCCATGGCATCTAAGTCACCGCTAGCTTCCTTAATGGCCACGATATTTTGAATTTCTGAAAGTCTTACAATGGTCTCAACTGACATATTCACAACGCTTCGTCCCGGAATATTGTACAGCATGATCGGTAAAGATGTTGCCTCAGCAATAGCTTTAAAATGCTGATACATGCCTTCCTGAGATGGTTTGTTATAGTATGGCGCAACAAGCATGATGCCATCCACTCCAGCCTCCTCAGCCTTTCTAGTCAAGCTAATGGAAGCTCTTGTATTATTCGAGCCTGTTCCAGCTATGATGGGAACCCTGCCGCCAGCTACCTCAACAACAAACTTAAATAGAACCACTTTCTCTTCCTCAGTTAAAGTTGGCGACTCACCAGTAGTACCTGCAACAACTAATCCGTCTGACCCATTCTCGATTAAATAGTTAACTAAATTTTTTGTCGCTTCAAAATCAACCTCACCGTTATGATCAAATGGCGTTACCATTGCTGTAAGTACTTGACCAAAATTCATAACTTCACACACCCTTTTTTAAATTTTTTTTAAAAAGTAGAGGTGATAGGGCCTATTTAAAACTAAACGCAAAAAAGCAACAACGAGGGACTCGCTGTTGCTATAGAAACAATAGTGTAAAAAAATCACCGTTTCTTGTGCGATAGCCCTCCATATAGTCTCTCCTATATGACAGTCCTGTATTTATTCAACACAGGCCCAGCTTTAAGAACATGAGATTCTTAAAACTTCGGCAAATTCCCCTTTTCACAATCATCATAGGGTCTCATTATCCTCCGATTGTGTACTGATGGTCTTTGCGCCTCTATCCTCACTTCAAAAAGATCTTGAAATAAGAACTTATTTAATTGTATTCAATGTTAACTGAAGGTTCCCATAATTGCAAGGGATTTTTAGAAATGTTTTTCCATTAGCTTATTTAAGCACCCGATTCAAGAAGGCTTTTGTCCGGTCAAATTGAGGATTTGAGAACAATTGGTCCGGGTGGCCGGACTCCGCAATTTCTCCGTTATCCATAAATAGAACCTGATTGGCGACCTCTTTAGCAAAGCCCATCTCATGAGTTACGACAATCATCGTCATTTGTTCTTCAGCGAGTGTTTTCATTACTTGCAGCACTTCACCCGTTAATTCCGGGTCTAGGGCTGACGTAGGCTCATCAAACAGAAGAATTTCAGGCTCCATCATTAAGGCTCTCGCGATAGCGACCCTTTGTTTTTGACCGCCTGAGAGATTTCCAGGGTATACGCCTGCTTTATCCGCTAACCCAATCTTCTCGAGAATTTCCATGCTGCGCTTCTGAAGGGATTCCGCAGATTCCTTTTTCACCATCTTAGGAGCAATTTCTAAATTTTCTCTTACCGTAAGATGAGGAAATAGATTAAAGTGCTGAAAAACCATCCCCATTTTAGACGTAATCCGATTCAATTCCTGCGGTTTGGAATACTCCCCATTCTTAACTAGGTAATTACCATCTATACAAATGCTGCCATCATCGATTTTCTCAAGATGGATCAGGCTTCGAAGCATGGTGCTTTTTCCAGAACCGGAAGGGCCAATGACGGCGATGACATCATTTTTTTGAACATCAAATGTAATTTGCTTCAGGACATTTAAATGACCGAATGATTTTTTTAGGTTGGATACTTCTATGATAGCCATAATATCAATCCTTCTTATTCAAATTTATAGCGCCGTTCTAGCCATTTAAAGAGCATCGTTAAGATAAGCGTAATTCCTAAATAAATAATGCCGGCAATGAAAAACGGCACAATGGTAAAGTCGCGGTTAACGGCTGTCTGGGCAAAGTGCAAAAGCTCCGGTACAGCGACAGCATATAGCAATGCAGTATCCTTAACAAGTGTCACCGATTCATTTGAAACAGCAGGGAGCGCAATACGGAACATTTGCGGCAGCACTATTCTTGTCGTTGTCTGCCATTTGCTTAAGCCAAGAACCTGTGAAGCCTCATATTGTCCCTTATCAATAGCCAAAAGACCACCACGGAAAATTTCCGCGAAATAGGCGGCGTAATTCAAAATAAAGCCCAAGCAGGCTGCCACAAAACGATCAAGCACTAAATATTCCCCGATCACTGGGATAAGCGGGAGCCCGAAACAAATAAATAATAATTGCAAGAGGAGCGGGGTTCCACGCATCACATAAATATAGGCCTGTGCCAACCATGAAAGAGGCTTGATCGAACTTTTAACAGCTAGAGTTAAAAGAAAGCCTAATGGAATGGACACAACGATGGCGATAATAAATAAAAGGATTGTCATCTGAGCCCCTTCAAGCATGGGCTTAATGATTGTCAGAATATAGTCCATCATGAAAGAATTCCTCCAAAAACAAAACAGGCTTTCCGAGGGAAACCCTGTTTGCTTCTATAATTTGTACGATTAATTTAGAACTTTGTCTTCACCAAACCATTTTTCTGAGATTTTAGCAGCAGTACCGTCCGCGCTCAACTCATCAAGGGCTTTTTGCAGTTCTTTTAATAATTCATCGTTCCCTTTTTTCACACCTACGCCGTATTCCTCTGGCGCTAATGATTCGTCAAGGACCTTAAAGGTACCCTCTTCTTGGGCCATGTAGTAATCAATAACGACTTCATCAATGATAACCGCATCTACTCGGCCGGCCTTTAAGTCACTTAAGGCAAGAACATTATCAGCGTATTCGGAAACAGACTTGATGCTGTCTTTAATCGGATTTGCATTTAAGGCATCAGATGCAGAGGAAAGACCTTGAAGACCAATCACCTTTCCATCCAAATCAGCCAAAGTGCTAATGTCAGAATCAGCTTTTGTTGCAATCACTTGGGCATTCGCTAAATAAGGCTTTGTGAATAGAACCATTTCTTTTCGTTTATCAGTAATGGTATACCCATTCCAGATGAGGTCAATTCGTCCGCTGCTGAGTTCAGATTCCTTTGTTTTCCAATCAATCGGCTGGAATTTAACTTCTTTCCCCATTTTTTCAACTGCAGCTTTCGCATAATCGATATCAAAGCCTACGAGATTATTATCCTTATCACGGAAGCCCATAGGAGCAAATTTATCGTCAATTCCAATAATAATTTCGTTATCCTTCGTGCTGGCACTTGATGAACAGCCTGTTAAAACAGTAAAAATAGTAAATAATGATAGAATAATAGCTGAAAAACGCTTCATTAGTAGTAGACCACCTTTTGTCATAATCCTTTAGTGCGTTACCATATTATCATGATAACAAGATAAAATAAAAAAGTAAATAGAAATATTAGGAGATTTATTCTAGTAAAAAAGCTGAGGAAATTAGACAATAAAAAAAGAGGGGAGCGGCCCCTCTTTCATTAGAAAAATCCTGTCATATTGCTTAAGCGTTTAAAGCCAGCTGAAGCATCGTTTCAATACCTGCTGGAATCGTATCCTCATCTACATCAAATTTCGGATGATGGTGAGGGTATTGGCTTTTCTCTCCTTGCATACCAATGTTGACGAAAGCCCCAACTCTTTCCTTCAAGTAAAAGGAATAGTCTTCTGCTCCCATTACGGGATCAATGGACATAAACACGTCTTCACCAAAGGTTTTTTCGATGATTCCTTTCGCATATTCGCATGCTTCTGGATGATTGTATAACGGTGGAGTCCCTTCGATAAAATGATAATGACCTTTTGCCCCAAAGCTTGCACAAATGTCCTTTGTTAATTGCTCAGTTTTTTCGTGCATTAATTCGGCACCTTCAAATGTTAGGGCGCGAATCGTACCTTGCAGTGTTACCTTATCTGGGATGACATTATAGGAGTTGCCGGCTTGCATGCCTCCAATTGAAATCACGCCCGCGTGCAAAGGATTCAGGCTTCGGCCGATAATGGATTGAAACGACTGAATAAGATGAGTGGCAATATAGATTGGATCTACCGCCTCATGAGGATAACCGCCATGTCCGCCTTTTCCTTCGATTGTTATGTCAAAGTCATCACTGGAAGCCATTGCATAGCCTGTGGCAAATCCGATTTTGCCAAGCGGCACGCCGGACATATAATGGATTCCGTAAATAGCGTCCACACCATCTAAAACGCCCTCTTTCACAAGCTGCTTCGCTCCACTAGGAGACGCTTCCTCAGAGCTTTGGAAGATGAACACAATATTATTTTTTACTAAATGCGGATTCGAGCTCATCCATTTAGCAACGGCGAGCAGGGTAGCTGTGTGGGCATCATGGCCGCATCCGTGCATAACGCCTGGAACAGTTGAAATGTAAGATTTGTCTCCCTCTTCTTGAAGGGGAAGGGCATCCATATCCGCTCTAAGTGCAATTGTTTTTTTTCCTTCGGTCCCTTTAAAATAGCCGACTACATTTGGTGCTGAAAAACGATTGTCAACGGGAATTCCGAATTCAGCTAATCTTTCCTTTACATAAGCAGCTGTTTCGTATTCTTGCCCCGATAGCTCAGGGTGCATATGAAAATGTCTCCGAAGTTTAATTGTCCAATCGATTAAATCTGAATCAACTAATTTTGTTTGTAGCATGATGAATAAAACCCCCAAATCATAATTAAGTCAAAAAACTTTTGGTCATGGAAAAGCCTATGGAGCATGCGGTTAGGCTCAAAGGTTTCCTCCGCATACCCCATAGGTGAATTCAATTCTTAAAAAGGCCCGTATTTTATCATTTGTGCAATAAGCAGGAAAACAATCGCTAGTCCTACTTGAATGAATATAAATGGCAGTACCCATTTTACCCATTTTGTATAAGGAATGCCAGCCATCGCAAGCCCCGCAATGAGTACGCCTGATGTTGGAAATATAGAATTGGATATCCCATCACCAAGCTGAAACGCTAGAACGGCTGTCTGTCTTGTCACGCCAACTAAATCAGACAGAGGAGACATAATTGGCATTGTAAGAGCCGCTTGTCCGCTTCCAGATGGAACGAGGAAATTTAGAAACAGCTGAACGAAAAACATCCCGATTGCATTTAAGGCTGGCGGAAGCAGACCTAGGAAGGAAGAAGAGTAATAAAGAATTGAATCCATCAGTTTCCCATCCTGGATGACAACAAGGATCGCCTGCGCAAATCCAATGATGATGGCTCCGCTGATGACTTCTTTTACTCCTTCTAAAAAGCTGTCTGCAATTTTATTCGGGCTTAATTTTCCGATGACCCCGGCAATAACCCCGAATAATAGGAAGAGGGCGCCGATTTCAGTTATATACCAGCCTAGTTTTAAAACGCCAAAAATGAGTGCAACAAAGTTAAGAAGAAAAACAATTAATACTAATTTATGACGAGTTTCGAGCTTTATTTGTGTTTGCTTATGTTTACTTGTTCCTTCATGGAAATTACCAAAAAATTTAAGCTCAGGATTTTTTTTGATTTTTTTAGCATAGCGATAAATATAAATAACTCCTGCTAAATAGAAAGCCGCGAGAAGAACTAGCCTTAAACCCATGCCAGAAAAAGTTGGCAGTTCGGCAATGTTTTGGGCAACCCCAATGTTAAATGGATTCATAACGGCACTCATAAATCCAATATTCGCCCCAAGTGCTACAATCGCATACCCAACCATGGCATCAAAGCCTAAAGCAATAGCTAATGGCGTAATGATCCCTATATAAACGATCGTTTCTTCCGCCATCCCCATCAATGTGCCCCCAGCCGCAAAAAAAAGCGTTACTACTGGAATAAGCAATAATTCCTTATTGGCTAGCTTGTTAGTAATACTGACAATCAAAGCATCGAGAGCGCCAGTCGCCTTTAATACTCCAAAGGCGCCGCCCACAAGTAAAACGAAAAAGATGATTCCTGCTGCTTGAACCATGCCTGAATGAATGCTAGTAAAAATATGAAAGAATCCAACTGGAGATGGGTCCGTAAAATGAAATGAGTCCGGAACGACAATAGTGCGTCCAGCCTTCTCAATTCTATCATATTCTCCTGCTGGCAAAATATATGTCAAAATCGTAGCGATGACAATGACAAAGAAAATGAGGACAAAAGCATTGATGTTCAATCCTTTTTTGTCCTGTTGAATAGGATTACCCATTTTTAAGCTCCTTTATTGTAAAATAATAAAATTGTCGATATTCCGGTGAAGCGGAAATAGTCCATCGGCAAAGACCGTGACTATATGAATGTAAATAAGTTCACAAAATGAATTTTTATGCACTTTATTGTAAGATGCATTCAATTATATTGCAATAATAATTTGTGATTTAAAAAAATTGGTTAGATTGGCATCGTGGAATATATTCATAGGAATTATTCCTATTTAGGAAAATTATTTATCCATAATTAATATTTGGATACTATAGCGATTTTAGTCAAATACCACCCCGTTTCACTTGAAAAAATTGTACTTTAGCCCAAATTACTTTTAAAAAGAAGAGATATAGAGCGACGTCTATAATATTTGGAAATATGGAAATAATGGGACTTTTATATTGTTAAATCCTTCTTCAGCCGTTATGATGGTGATAAAATATAGGGGAGGGATATCTTGGAAAGTAAGGTGCGTTCCCGTGGCGATATATATTATTTTAGCAGCGCTCATTTCTCTTGTTGTGATTTACGCTGTGCGTGACCGTAAGAATTGGAAGTAGCTTAAAAAAATAAAAGGGACCGAGGCAAGTGGTTTTCCTTTACTAGAAAGAAGGTACTTATTTTGCTAGTCATATCAGAAAAACAACTGCGATCCATGTATACAATGAAGGACGCGATTCAGGACTTGGAACAAGCTTTACAACATTACATAGAAGGAAAAATTCTTAATCCGCACAGGACGGTTCTGGAATTCCCCGAAAAGAATGCATCGGCCCTCTATATGCCTAGTGCCATGGAGCCAATCGGAAAAACGGCTGTCAAGGTAGTCACTATTTTTCCAAACAATCCATCAGTAGGGAAGAAGACCACTCAGGGTGTCATTGTTTTAAGTGACACCGAGAATGGAGACCATCTTGCTTGCATGAATGCCTCTTATTTAACAAGGCTTCGTACGGGGGCGGTAAGTGGGATCGCAACGAAGTATCTAGCGAAGGAAACAGCATCAACGGTAGCAGTCATTGGCTGTGGCGGAATGGCAGAGGAGCAGCTTCAGGCTGTTCTGGAGGTTCGTGATATTAAGAAAATCATGCTTTATAATCGAACAAAAGAAAGAGCACATGCATTTGCTGATAAAATAGCGGATCTTAGCCCGGAGTATAAAGGCGAAATTACGATTATGGGTCATGCAGATGAAGCTGTTTCGAAAGCGGAAATCGTTATTTGCAGCACGCGCTCAGAAACTCCTGTTTTTTCAGGGGAGGCGCTGCAGCCTGGAACACATATTAATGGTGTTGGATCGTATCTCCCGCATATGCAAGAGGTAGACGTGCAAACTCTTCGTAAATGCTCAAAAATTGTTGCTGATACGATTGAAGGAGTAAAAGATGAGGCTGGTGACTTTATTATTCCTGCAAACAGAGGAGAATGGAGTTTTTCAGACCTTCATGGGGAAATTGGAGAGCTGGCAGTAGGGAGAATCGCTGGCAGGGAATCGGATGAAGAGATCACCTTTTTTAAATCAGTTGGGATTGCATATTTTGATTTGGCTGTTGCATCGGCCGCCTATGAAAAGGCTATTAAGCTCGGTGTAGGAAGCAAAGTAGAAATATAAGAAGGTAGTTTAAAAGGGTTCAAACAAAGAAAATCAATAGTGTTGATATGAGAAGGGGCATCCAGTAGTCGAAAAATCGACTTATTAGATGCCCCTTGCTTTTTTTCTTAATTTTAGCGGACAGACAATCCTTTATTTCTATAAAAATTGCAACTTTATCGAATGCATCGGACACAGGATCCGCTAATGAATGAAATCTATAAGAAAATTGCTTTCTTTTCACTCAGTAGCGGAACCCAAGTCCATTAACTTCTAAAAAGCAATCTTTTTAGATAAATAACGGAACCAGGGTCCCTTTTTTAACGAATTCCTTTCATGAAGCTCTGAATTTTTGGAGCTAACATAAAAAGGATGATCGAAAGCACGATGGAAGCCCCGCCGATAATGCCAAAGTACATAATTTCCGTTTCTGGTGAATAGAACTTAACGATTTGTGCATTAATCGCCCCTGCAGCTGCTGTTGATAAAAACCATAGACTCATTGTCTGTGCAGAGAAAGCAGCAGGTGCTAATTTCGTTGTAGCTGA
The DNA here is from genome assembly GCF_036962035.1 of Bacillus sp. JJ1773. Taxonomy (NCBI): domain Bacteria; kingdom Bacillati; phylum Bacillota; class Bacilli; order Caryophanales; family Bacillaceae; genus Bacillus; species Bacillus sp. JJ1773. The sequence goes on along the minus strand of NZ_JBALNX010000033.1, from coordinate 62,044 downwards.
AAGTCCTACAGGTGATAAGCATAGTTCGCCAAGAGAGACAATTAAATAACTTAGTGCAAGCCATATTGGACTAACTAGCGAATCTCCGCCACTCAAATACCCTGGCAATAGAATGACGATAAAGGATAATCCAGCTAATAATAAAGCGATTGAAAACTTTTGCGGAATGGTTGGCTGGCGCTTCCCTAACTTTATCCAAAGCCAAGCAAATACAGGTGCAAAGATGATAATAAATAATGCTGGCAGAGATTGGAACCAAGCAGGTGAAATATGAATGCCTGCAAAATCTAATTGTGTACGCTTATCTGCATAGTTTGCAAGAATAGTAGCCCCTTGATCATAAATAACCCAGAACATGACAGAAGCAATAAAAAGCGGGATATAGGCAATGACTCGAGAACGTTCCACATCTGTTGTTTTTTTACTGCGGTACATCACAATGAAATATGCGGTTGGAATTAAAATACCGAGAATCCCAATGACTGCAATAAATACATCAAAGGTTAAATACCCTGCTGGAATAGCAACTGCACAAATGGCAGCGATTACAATGACAAATAAAACAAAAATTGTAAATGCCTTTTTCTTCTCATCTTGAGATAGTGGATTTGGAACGATTGTTCCTGCAAGCCCGAGATTTTTTTTCTTAGTAAAAATAAAAACGAGTAATCCTAAGAACATCCCAATAGCAGCAAAACCGAATCCTAGATGGAAACTATACCCCATAGCACTACCCGTGATTAATGGGGCAAGGAATGCGCCAAGATTAATCCCCATATAGAAAATACTAAATCCAGAATCGCGCCGATCATCATCTTCGCTATACAAGTCACCGACAATACTCGAAACATTCGGTTTCAATAACCCTGTACCAAGAACAATCAACACCATAGAAATAAAGAACATCGTTGTATTTCCGGGTATAGCTAAAGCAATATGGCCAAGCATAATTAAGATCCCGCCGTAAAATACAGCTTTCGATGTGCCGATTAGCCTATCTGCCATCCAGCCGCCGATAATTCCCGACATATAAACGAGTGCACCGTAAATCGACATAATCGATAGCGCTAATGACTGATCTAATCCTAAACCGCCCTTTGACACTTCATAGTACATATAGAATACAAGAATAGCCCTCATACCGTAATAGGAGAAACGCTCCCAAAATTCAGTGAAGAATAATGTAAATAGTCCCTTTGGGTGGCCAAAAAAACCTTTTCTGGGAACGCTTTCAACAATTTGTTGCCTGCTAATATTTGACATAAGACGACCTCCTTATTATTCTATAATACTTTCGAAAGTTCGAAATTGTCAAAAGGGTATTTAGGGAAAAGAAGATACTCAGCCTCTAAACCTTGGTATAATTGGATTTCGATTACCAAATTTCTAAAATTTAGTTTTTTTGAAATAATAAATACATTATGTTTCCTTCGGATTGAAAAAACAAAAAAAGAAGCAAGGGTTCCTTGCTTCTTTTCATTAAATGACAAGCACTTCTAAAATTAACGAATCCCTTTCATGAAGCCCTGAATTTTCGGAGCTAAGATAAATAGGATGATGGAGAGTACGATGGATGCTCCGCCAATGATACCGAAGTAAGCCATTTCTGTTTCAGGTGTGTAAAATTTAACAATTTGTGCATTAATAGCTTGAGCAGCAGCGTTTGATAAGAACCATAAGCTCATCGTTTGCGCGGAGAAGGCTGCAGGCGCTAGTTTAGTCGTAGCAGATAGACCAACTGGTGATAAACATAATTCACCAAGGACGGCGATGAATATACTTAGGACAAGCCATAATGGATTAACCAATGTATCAGTACCGCCAAAGTACGCTGGTAAAAGAATTACAAGGAATGATATACCAGCGAAAAGTAAAGCTATCGAGAATTTTTGCGGGATAGATGGCTGGCGATTTCCTAGTTTCACCCAACCCCAAGCAAAAACTGGTGCCAAAACAATAATAAACAACGGGTTTAATGATTGGAACCAAGCTGGTGAAATCGTAATTCCTGCAAAGTTTAACTGTGTCCGAGTATCCGCATAAGCTGCAAGGATGGTAGAACCTTGCTCTGCAATGGCCCAGAACATGACGGAAGCAATGAAAAGTGGAATATAGGCAATGATTCTTGAGCGTTCTACATCAGTTGTTTTTTTACTGCGATACATGACAACGAAATAAGCAGTTGGAATCAAAATACCCAAAATTCCTACAAGTGCAATAAAGCTATCAAACGTTAGATACCCGGCTGGAATGGCAATTGCACAAATAATAGCAATAATAACGGCAACTAATCCAAATATCGTAATGGTCTTTTTCTTCTCAGCTGGTGAAAGTGGATTGTGTACAATGGTGCCAGCTAGACCAAGATTTTTTTTCTTTGTAAACATAAATACTAATAACCCTAAAAACATTCCGACAGCAGCTATACCGAAGCCTAAATGGAAGCTATAACCCATTGTACTTCCGACAATTAGTGGTGCAAGGAACCCTCCAAGGTTAATGCCCATGTAGAAAATACTGAAGCCGGAATCTCGGCGATTATCTTCTTCGCTATAAATTTCCCCAACAACACTTGAAACGTTTGGTTTCAATAAACCTGTACCAAGTACAATCAGTACCATGGAAATAAAGAAAAGTGTGATATTTCCAGGTATAGCTAAGGCTAAATGACCAAACATAATCAAAATCCCGCCATAGAAAACGGCTTTGGACGTTCCGAATACTCTGTCGGCTAACCAGCCGCCGATGATTCCCGACATATATACTAATGATCCGTATATGGACATAATGGCAAGGGCAGTAGGTTGGTCAATACCTAATCCACCTTTTGACACTTCATAGTACATATAGAAAACGAGAATGGCTCTCATTCCGTAATAAGAGAAACGCTCCCAGAATTCTGTGAAGAAAAGGGTAAACAATCCTTTAGGATGTCCGAAAAATCCCTTTTGCGGGACGCTCGCAACAATTTGTTGCTTATCTATTTTAGACATGTAAAAATCCTCCTTACTTTTTTCTATAATTTGCAATCTTGCAGAAAGCTATTCGTTTAAAAACGAGTAATATTATACTATAATACTTTTGATAGTTTTAAATTGTCAAAAACTATTTTTTAACAGGGGATGATGAAATCGCATTAATCGTTGGTAATATAAGCTTTAATGTAAAAAGGGTAATTAAAAATAAGTTTTTTTAAAATAATAAATTTATTATGATAAGGCGGAATATTCCACATGAAATTCTAGTGAAATTAAAAGTGGCCGTGATCTTTCTGCGTTATGTTATAATTTTCTGAAAAGGGGGAGAAGGGATGAAAAATAAGGTACTTCATGCAGTTCAAGATATTTATCCGGATGACTTTGCATGGTGCTATGGGTGTGGCCGCTTTAACGAGAATGGCCACCATTTTAGAACAGGCTGGTTAGGGGAAAAGACGGTAACGTTGTATACGCCTAAAGAAGAACATACCGCCATTCCGGGGTTTGTTTATGGAGGTTTAATCGCATCACTCATTGATTGTCATGGAACAGGATCTGCCGCGTTGGCTCTGCACCGTAAAAATGGGCATGAGATTGGGGATGGAGCGGAGCCGCCGCGATTTGTAACAGGCTCCTTAAAGGTTGACTTTCTTAAACCAACCCCTCAAGATGTCCCATTAAAAGCAATAGGCGCTGTAACCGAAATACATCCGAAAAAGTGGAAGGTTGATATCGAAGTGTTTGCCGAGGATGTGGTATGCGCCCGCGGCGAAGTCATCGCGGTTGTCATGCCTAGCACATTTGCCAAGACGGAATAAATAATTCAAGCAGGAGGGAAGACCTCCTGCTTGAATTATATCGAGTATGGCAAAAGGATTTTGACATGGGTCCCATTGGATGAACTCTCGATCATGATTTCTCCTTCATGCTCTGCAATAATGTTTTTGCAAATCATTAAACCTAGTCCCGTTCCTTTCTCCTTCGTTGTGAAGAAAGGCTCCCCGACTCGAGTAAGTAAATGTTCTGGGATCCCTGAACCTTCATCAGTGATCTGAATCATGATCCAGGCAGGGTGCTGCTGTCGAATATCAATATGTATGGCACCGCCTTTGGGCATGGCCTCAATTGCATTTTTAAGAAAATTAATAAACACTTGTTTTAGTTTGTTTTCATCACAATTAATAATGGGCAGGTTTTGCTCGATCGACTTGATGATTTGGATATTATTTAAATTTGTTTGGGTTTCTAATAAGGTGAGGACATGGTTTAATACAACCTCAATGTTTTTCTGGGCAAGTTTTGATTCTTGAGGCTTTGCTAGCCATAATAACTCATTTAGAATCGTTTCAATTCGATTAATCTCTGAGTTAATGACATCGAAGTATATTTTATTTTGTTTAAAGTCGCTTTCCATCATTTGAAAGAAGCCCTTTATGGCTGTTAAAGGATTCCTAACCTCATGGGCAATTCCGGCTGCTAACTGGCCGGCAATTGTCAGCTTTTCCGAATTAATCATCAATTCCTTTGTCTTTTCTCTTTCACTGACATCACGCATAATCATGTAGACAGCCGGAGTATTTTCAAATATTGTTGGGATCGTTTTTAATTCAATAGGAATGATCTTTCCATCCATGCGAATGAATTTCTTTTCAAATGGGCCAACAGAATGAATATGTAAATTGCGCTGTTTAAAACACTCATGGTCCTGATAAAAAATAAAGTCATAAATCGGTCTCCCGATAATATTTTCTTTATGCTGCAGCCCAAGCATCTCGATCCCTGTTACATTAATAAAAATACATTTTTCATCTTTTAAAATAATGACGCCATCCGGGGATTCCTCTACTAAGCGGTGATATCTGCCCTCGCTTTCACGCAGCTTTTCTTCCGCTAACTTTCGGGCAGTGATATCTTGAATCTGACTGATATAGAATAAGGGGATCCCGTCCTCATCTCTCACTAATGAGACACTCATTAACCCCCAAATATACCGTTGGTTCTTATGGATATAACGTCTTTCCATTTGATATGAATTCTTTTTCCCTTCGAAAAGAACTTGAACGATATGTTCATCTATTTCTGCATCCTCTGGAGGAATAATATCCATAATCGTTAATTGTAACAGCTCGTTTTCTACATAGCCCAAACTGTCACATAAAAACTGATTCGCCTTTACTATTTTTCCATCCAATGAGATGAGTGCCATTCCTATTCCTGCATGTTCAAAGGCATGGATGAATAATAACTGATTATCTAAAATAATTTTATTCATCATGAATACTCCTTAATAATGATTTACTCATTCTTAGTTACAGGATTTATGTAGTTAATTTAAAGGATTAGGAAAATGTACTGTTTAATAAAAACCCCTCGTGTTTTTAAAACTACCTTTAGGAAAATAGCCACTTAACAATATAATACCATTTTTAGAGAAAAATTGTAGGAATTGCCAGACGTCTTTTGCCCAAGGATAGTAGGTCGGTGATGTTCCGTAAGTTATGTAAAAATCATAAACCTAGATTTTTTCAATACAATAGGTAAGGGGATTTTTATATAAAAATATATGTCTGGTCATCTGGGAAATGATGTTAAAAGGAATTTATTTCATGCCTCTCTAAATCATAGCTTATATCAAAGAATAAAAGGTTAAGAAGGGGTTACAATATGCTATTATTTTGCTATTTGCCGGTTCAAATTTGTTATATAACTCTCTTGGATAAAATATGAACAGAGAGGATGCTGTTGAATGAAGATATGGTGGAAAGAAGCGGTAGTCTATCAAATCTATCCGCGAAGCTTCCAAGATTCGAATGGAGATGGAATTGGTGATCTTCAAGGAATCATTCAAAGGTTGGACTATATCCAGGAATTAGGCGTGGATGCCGTCTGGATTTGCCCGATGTTTAAATCGCCAAATGACGATAATGGCTATGATATTTCAGATTATCAGGATGTTATGGAAGACTTCGGAACAATGAAGAATTTCGATCAGCTTCTTGAAGAGGTACACAAACGGGGCATGAAGTTAATCATTGATCTTGTTCTAAATCATACAAGTGATGAGCATCCATGGTTTATTGAATCTAGGTTCTCAAAGGATCACCCAAAGAGAGATTGGTATATTTGGCGTGACGGGAAAAATGGGCGTGAGCCGAATAACTGGGAAAGTATTTTTGGCGATTCGGCATGGGAATATGATGAGAAGACAAAGCAATATTATCTCCACATTTTTTCAGTTAAGCAGCCGGATTTAAACTGGGAGAATGGGGAAGTTCGCAAAGCTTTGTATGAAATCGTTAATTGGTGGATTCAGAAAGGGATTGACGGCTTTCGGATCGATGCGATTAGCCATATTAAAAAGCGAGCGGGTTTACCTAATTTGCCTAATCCAAAGAAATTAAAGTATGTCTCGTCTTTCCCGATGCATTTGAACCAAAAGGGCATTCATCCGTTATTGAAGGAGTTTAAAGAAAGGACCTACGGAAATACAGATGTGATGACAGTTGGGGAAGCAAATGGAGTGACGGTGGAGGATGCAGGGCTTTGGGTTGGACAAAAGCAGGGCGTCATGGATATGATTTTTCAATTTGAGCATCTCGGTCTTTGGGACCCGGAAGATAAGGACACAGAGCTAGATATCATTGAATTGAAAAAGGTGCTGACTAAATGGCAAAAAGGCTTGGAGTCGAATGGATGGAATGCTTTATTTATTGAAAATCACGATAAACCTCGTGTCGTTTCAACCTGGGGGGATGACGGGAAATATTGGCGTGAGAGTGCGACAGCCTTTGGAGCAATGTATTTTTTCATGAAAGGGACACCGTTTATATATCAAGGGCAGGAAATCGGCATGACGAATGTTTGCTTCTCTTCCATTGATGATTATGATGATGTGGCAACGAAAAACCTCTATATAAAGAAACAAAGCGAAGGACTAAAGAATCAGGAAATCATGAAAATCATTTGGGCCTCCTCTCGTGATAATAGCCGAACACCTATGCAGTGGTCAGCGGAAGAACATGCTGGATTTAGCACCGTATCTCCATGGATGAAGGTAAATCCGAATAATAAAGAATTGAATGTGGAAACACAGCTTCGGGATGAAGGGTCGGTTCTTTCTTTTTATAGAAAAATGATTCAATTGAAGAAACAACATGAAGTATTTAGTTATGGTCAATATGATCTAATTTTGGAGGAGAATAAACAAATTTTTGCCTATACACGGACATTTAAGGGTGAAAAAGCTGTGGTTCTCACAAATTTGTCCGGTCGGCAGGCGAAGTTTCAGTTAAATGAATGGAGCCTAAGCTCAGACCAGCTTCTTTTAAATAATTATTCAGTGGAAAAACACAGCTTACAGTCCATGTTTTCTTTTAATCCTTATGAAGCTCGAGTATATAAATTTCATTCCGTTACGTGATAAAATAAAGGAAAAACCTCGTAAGGAGCACGATGATGGCACAAGGGAAAACGAATGCCATGCGCATTCTCGATTCGAAAAAAGTGAAATATGAATTAATCACCTATGACAATCAGGATGGAAAAATTGACGGTGTCTCAGTAGCGCAGAAAATCAATAGAGAGCCAAGAGAAGTTTATAAAACACTGGTAGCACATGGAACTAGCAAACAAATTTATGTGTTTATTATTCCGGTCGAGGCTGAGCTAGATTTAAAGAAAGCCGCCAAGGCAGCAGGAGAGAAGAAAATCGAAATGATTGCGGTCAAGGATATTCAGACGCTAACAGGCTATATCCGTGGCGGTTGCTCACCAGTTGGCATGAAAAAGCAATATCCAAGCTTTATTGATATTCAGGCATCAGAGCTTCAGTCCATCATTGTGAGCGGCGGGAAAATTGGCATTCAGATTGAAGTTAGAATGGAGGACCTGATTCAGGTCATACAAGCTCAGTTGAAGGATATTTGTAAAGATTGAACACATTTAATGGATTATTTACCACAGACTTGGAGCTGTGGTTTTTTTAAAGAGGTATTTAGGAATTTTTTTCCACTACTAAGTAGGCATTCACCCATCAATCCCCATTTGCATATGGTAAAGGTGAAAAACAATTCAGGCAAATGAACGGGAAAGGACGTGTAATTGTGGCTGGAAAAATTTTAAATTACTTTGGCGGCGGAAATACAGCACGTGGTTTTTACAGCTTGTTTGAGTCTAACCTGCAAGGACTTGAACGATTATTCATCTTAAAAGGCGGTCCTGGAACGGGAAAGTCCTCTCTTATGAAAGCCATGGGTTCGGAATGGGCAGAGAAGGGATATGATCTAGAGTATATCCATTGCTCATCGGACAATAATTCGATTGATGGTGTCATTATTCCCGCTTTGAAGGTGGGAATTGTCGATGGAACAGCCCCTCATGTCATTGAACCAAAGGCCCCAGGTGCCGTGGAGAAGTATGTCAACCTAGGTGAGGCCTGGGATTCGAAGGCTTTATCAGAGCAAAAAGAGGAAATTATGCAAATCAATGAGCGAGTCAGCGGTTCCTTTGAAATGGCTTATAGCAAATTGGCAGAAGCGCTCAAAATTCATGATAAATGGGAAAATGTTTATATAGAGAATATGGATTTTGCGAAAGCGGATCAGCTTACAAATAAGCTATTGAAGGAATTCTTTGGGAATATGCAATTAAATAAGGCTTCCAATGTTAAGCATCGCTTCCTCGGTGCAGCAACACCGATAGGGGCGGTTGATTTTGTCCAAAACCTGACAGAGGGCATTCCTAAACGATATTTTGTTAAAGGCCGTGCGGGCACAGGAAAGTCTACGATGCTAAAAAAATTAGCTAAAGTTGCAGAAGAACGAGGATTCGATCTAGAAATTTATCATTGCGGATTTGACCCGCACAGTCTTGATATGCTGATCTTTCGCGAGCTGGGTCTGGCGATCTTCGACAGCACCAGTCCACACGAATACTTTCCGGACCGGGCGGGAGATGCAATTATTGATACGTATGAAATCATCGTCTCTCCAGGTACGGATGAAATTTTTGCTGAGCAAATCAAAGAAATTAGCCAGCAATATAAGGCGAAAATGAAAGAGGCCATTTCTTATTTAGCTCAGGCAAAAGCACAGCGTGAGGAATTAGAAAAAATTTATATTGGGGCCATGGATTTTAAAATGGTTGACCGGATGCGGAATGATATCAGGGCTGAAATTCTGCAAATGTCTGAAAGAAATTAATAGATGCAAGGTTAATAGTTTATTTGATTTTTTATATTTTTTCATTAAAGACACGGCCCACACACAAGTGAACGAACCTTCCAAAAGATTCTTATAAACAGTCAAACACCCAAAGTAGGCGTTTTGCATACATTAGAAGGAATGTAAAATGAGAGGAGATACAAAATTTATGGATTACAGCTACTATCCCTATTCATTTCCCTTGAATGTAGAGCAGAATGCTATTTATGACAGAATATTTCCGGGCGGGGGATTTGGACCCCCAGGAGGTTTCCAGCCGGGCCAACCAGGATTCCCACCGGGTCAGCAACCAGGATTTCCTCCAGGCCAGCCAGGATTCTCGCCAGGTCAGCCAACAGGTGGCGGACAGCAAGGGGGCCCTCCATCATCACCGCCGCCAGCCTTCACACCGCAAATGCAGCAAGCAACTACCTTTGCAGTGGATCCAGGAGCAATTAGAAGATGTTTATTCCGTTTTACTTATATGTGGCTTCATAATGGCCGGAGCTTCTGGTTCTATCCAGTCTTTGTCGGAAGGGATTCAGTTGCCGGCTGGCGTTGGAGACGCAATCGCTGGGTATACTTCGGAACAGACCTGCGCAGCGTCCGCTCCTTCCAATGCTTCTAAAATCGGTGCCAGGTACCTTCTGCGGGCAGTTAATTAATACTGTGCGCATGGAGAGGATAGTTAAGCAGCTATAAAGACGGACCTTCGCTGGTCCGTCTTTTCAATTAGAAAATAATATGCACTGCTAGAACGATCATTTGGACGGATTGATATATCGGTGAACAGTTTGTCCCAATGGTTGAAAGATGGTTAGCTCCTAAATTGGAATAAGAAAAAGGGCAGCCCTATATAAGTAAGGCCATCCCATTCTTTATTACTCCGAGTATTCAAGCTGCTGTTCAGCAAGCTCCCGGTATAGAGGGTGGGATTGCAGCAATTCCGCATGTGTTCCGGTGCCTGTGATCGTTCCAGCATCCATAACGGCAATTTGATCAGCATCGATAATCGTTGATAAACGATGGGCAATAACTAAAGTAGTTCGGTTGGCCATCAGGTTCTTAAGGGCATTCTGGACGAAGTGCTCGGATGTACTATCTAAATTAGAAGTTGCTTCGTCAAGGAGAAAGATTTTCGGATTTCGAATGATGGCTCTGGCAATGGCAATCCTTTGTCTTTGACCACCGGAAAGCTTAATCCCTCTTTCTCCTACCTCCGTTTCATAGCCGTCTGGCAGCTGATTAATAAATTCTGCTGCGTGGGCAAGCTCAGCGGCTTCCTTCAGTTCTTGATCAGAAACTCCCTTCTCTAATCCATAAACAATATTGTCTTTAATCGTGCCAGACATAAGCGGGCTTTCCTGTGAGACATAGCTAATCTGGCTTCTCCAGGAAAGAAGGTTGAATTCATTAATATTTGTGTCAACGAGCAGAATTTCCCCGCTATTAGGCTCATAAAAGCGCTCAAGCAAGGCAAAAAGGGTAGTCTTTCCACCTCCGCTCGGTCCAACAATAGCAGTTGTTTTTCCAGCGGGTATGGTTAAATGAATATTCTTGAGGATAGGATTTTCATTATAAGAGAAAGATAGATTTGAAAAATATATATCTTGGGCCGGGTCTTTTACAATTAAATTCTGTTCAGACGGTTCTTTCTCAAGAGCAAGAATTCCCTGTATACGCTCAGTAGCCCCAATTGCTTTCTGAAAAGCTGTAAAAAATGAGGCCATTTGGGTAAACGGCACGACAATTTGGAACATGTAAATAATAATAGCAACGAGGGATCCTGCTGATAATTCTCCTGATGCAACTCTAACTCCTCCGTAGCCAATTAGGATGACAAGGACAAGCATCATAATAAAGGTCATAAAAGGTGAGATAATAGCTTGTATCTTTGCCTCCCTAAGGCCAAATTGGAAAAGGTGCTTAATCCCTTTTTCCCCGCGGATCTTTTCAGCGTTTTCCGCATGGTAGGACTTAACGAGACGAATATCAGTAAGAACACGTCCAAGATTTGCGGAAAAGTCGGCCATTTCATCTTGGGTAGCTTTAGAAATTTTATACATTTTTTGACCTAAAGGCATAATGAGCCCGATGGAAAGCGGGACAGAAATAATCATGATCAATGTCATTTTCCAATCGATCATTAGAAGGATAGCGATTGCCCCGATAATCGAAATGAGCCCAGTTAAAAAGGTGATTAAATGCTGGGTAATTAAATTTTTTACTATATTCGTATCCTGTGTAACCCGGCTCATCGTATCTCCCGATTGATGTTTATCGAAAAAGGGGATGGGGAGAAGTAAAATTTGCTCCCATAGCCGCTTGCGAATGGAAGCGACAATCGCCTCCCCGATGTAGGTCATAAAATAAAATGAAAATCCGGAAGAAATCGTCTGGACAATAAAGGCCGCTGCCAGAAAAATGATTAAAGATGTTTCCAGCGCCGATGCTGCCAGCTGGTCAACGAGTGACTTTGTAAAAAGGGGAACGATTAGACCGGCCCCTGTTTCGATTAGGCTTAGGACAATTGCTACGATGAAAATCAACTTCGGAGGCTTTGCTTCTTTTAATAACTGCGAAAAGGATCTCCAATTTGTGGTAACTTGGCTATTACTCTTTCCCCGAACTTTCATTGAATTCAAACCCCATTTCCTTTAAATATATTTCCAGCGCTTTTGTAAGCCACTTTTCCTCCTCGGCTGAAAAAGGGGAGTGAAACAGGACGGGATCATCCTCTATTTCGACCCCGCTATCAAGAAGGTCTTGAACGAGATTATGGTCGTCCCCTGTGAGTTCTTTCACTAATTCCATATAATCTCCTATTAGCCCTTGAACTTGTTCGCTTGCAGGATCTAGTCCATATAGCTCCTTTAGTTCGGAAAAAACAACAAGTGTTTTCTGATTCATTTCAAGCTGCTTTTCCTCAGGAATACTATACATTTTCTCAACCTTCTCTTCCTGGATAATTTCTTTCATCCATTCCTTGTGCTCGTTTTCCATTTGAATATTTTTAATTAGGGAAATAAAAATGGAAGAATCGACCTCTTCATTTTTGTCCATCATATGCAGGGCATGATCGAGTGCCCGAATAACGTTTTCGAGCTGCTGTTTCTTTTGCAGCATTTCACTTTTTTGAAAGGTTAGAGAGTCTTTTAAACTCCAATCCTGCAAATGAATAAACTCACTGATCTTCTCAAGGGAATAGCCTAAATATTTGAGTGAAACGATTTTTTGCAGTTTAATTAAATCCTCGTCAGAATAAAATCTCCTGCCAGATTCGGTTATTAGGGTGGGCTTTAACAAGCTAATTTCATCATAGTAATGCAGAGTCCTTACTGTCGAACCTGTTTTTTTGGCAAATTGACCGATTGAATAGTTAGCAGACATGTGGTTGATTCCCCCTCCAATAATTTCTATCTCTATCATAAAACCTAACGTTACGTAAGAAGCAAGTATAAACTTTTATAAAGTGGGGTTGTGCTGTTTTCTTTCTGAATGAATAAGCTACAATATTAGTAAAAAGAACTTGAGGTAAATAAAAATGATCCAATTATTAGTTGAACTTTTTGAACAGAACAGGGATCCGGAGAAAGCCGGCCCAATGGAAGCCTATATGAAAAACCATTTTCTTTTTCTCGGGATTAAGTCGCCTGATCGGAAAGGATTAGTTAGGCAATTTTTTCAGGAAAGTGGGCTGCTAAAGCAAGACTTTCAGCCAGAATTTGTCTTAGCTTTATGGGAGAAAGAAGAACGAGAATATCAATATGCTGCTATGGATTATTTAGAGAGATGTTTGAAACAGCTGGACAAGCAGCATCTCTCATTGATAGAGCAATTAATTACAACAAAGCCATGGTGGGATACGGTTGATTTGCTCGCATCAAAAGCCGTGGGGGCAATAGCTGAAAAGCATCCGGAGGTAATTGCTGAAACTATTGAGGGCTGGGCTTATGGGGATCACCTCTGGCTGCGAAGAACCGCTATTCTTTTTCAGCTAAAATATAAAAATCAAACAGATGAAAAGCTCTTATATCGCTACATCGAGCATAATAAAGACAGTAAGGAGTTTTTTATTCAAAAAGCGATTGGCTGGGCTTTAAGGGAGTACTCAAAAACGAATCCGGAATCTGTAAAGGCATTTATCGAATCGACTACGCTTGCTAGCTTAAGTGTTAGGGAAGGAAGTAAATATATTTAAGGACTGAAAAAGCGTTTAGGCATTCGGTAAAAGCCGAAACTGGGTAATGAAAAGCATTGTGTTCGAAGGGAGGATTGAAATGATTCGTATCGTATCGATAATATTTCTAGCATGTATGATCATGATCGGATGTTCCAATGAAGAGAAGAAGGATGTTGAGGACCAGGAAGCGAGTATTCCAGTAACAGCACCTCAAGTTGTGGCAGATGAGCTGCAAATTCCGTGGTCGATTTCTCAGATTGGCAATAGCTTTTATTTATCGGAAAGGCCTGGGGCCATTGTGAAGGTGGAAGAGGGGAGTTCGGAGCGGCAAAAGGTTGTATTCGAAAAACCGCTTGCTACGGCTGCAGAAGCAGGACTTTTAGGACTCGTGCTTTCACCAGACTTTTTACAAACAAATGAGGCCTTTGCCTATTACACCTACACGGATCAGAGTGGTCAGTTTAACCGAATTGTCGTGCTCCAGCTTAAGAACAATGTTTGGCAGGAAAAGCGCCTGCTCTTAGATAAAATACCGAGCGGACAATTTCATCACGGTGGCAGGCTGAAAATCGGGCCGGATGGCAAACTGTATGCGACAACAGGGGATGCCGCAACGAATCCGGAAATCGCTCAGGATCTCGGCTCCTTAGGTGGAAAAATCTTAAGAATGAATTTGGACGGCTCTATCCCAAATGATAACCCATTTCCGAATTCCTACGTATATAGCTATGGACATCGCAATCCTCAAGGTCTTGCTTGGACTGCAGATGGTGCACTTTATGAAAGTGAGCATGGACCTTCAGCCAATGATGAAATTAATTTAATACAGGCCGGAAAAAATTACGGATGGCCACTCATCAAAGGGACAGAGAAAAGAGCGGGTATGGAGTCACCGTTATTTACCTCTGGGGCCAACCATACATGGGCGCCCTCGGGCATGGCGTTTGCTAACGGAAACCTTTATGTTTCGGCATTAAGAGGAAATGCTGTAATAGAATTTAATCTGCAAACGGGAGAGCAGCGCGAAATCATTACAGGTCTTGGGCGAATACGGGATGTGATCATCAAGGACAATACCCTCTATTTTATTAGCAATAATACGGATGGCCGCGGAAATCCGCTAGAGAGGGATGATAAATTATATCGAATCCCGTTGTCATCTCAATAAAAAAAAGGTTGGGGCCTGAGGCCCAACCTTTTATTGCATTTTTTGATTATAATACTTGACCGAATACAAGGCTCCCTCATCGACCATTTTATTGTCCTCAATATCTTGTGGGTGAGGGTTTCCCGCCTTCTCAATCGGGAGAATTTTACTTTTATCTAATGGAGATGGTTTGATTTTTCGCTTCCAGTCTCTTAGTACATTTCCGGCTTTTAATCTATTGGGTTTAGAAGATAACCATATCGCAGCAGCTGATACACCAGCTCCTGCCGCCATTACGGATGTCATACGTAAGGCTTGTCTCATAGTAACTCCTCCTCTTAAAATTTTGGATTTGATCCTGCTTCATTTCACCTCCTGTTATTTATCATATGTATACCCTTCAGCTTTTCTATCAAAACATGAAATCTAGTAATCTCTCTTTTCATTCTCGTTACAAAAATATTAAATACGAAAATAATAGTTTTAGATTTCATATACGGTGGTACACATTAAGCAAGGTTGCAGTGAGCAACCGAAAAGGCAGGCTCTTACGTCAAACTAAAGGGAGGTAAGAAAATGAATAATCGTTTTATTACTGAAATTTTGACAATGGGAATGTCTAACTATCTGTTAGGCAGTGTGGTTGATCAAGAATCTCCCCCTGCGCGAAGAATGATGAAAAGAATGTTGAGCAGGAGAAAAAAGAACCAATTCTATCTGCACGATCTTCCGATGTAAAGGTTATTTGGGGAAATTCGAGGCTGCTTAATAAATTTTAATGGAGGGAATTCGATGAATACAAAATTAATCGTTCGAGAATGTAATGATGTGGTTCAAGTCTTAAATGAGGTTAAAGCATTTGAATTCAGTGGAGTCCAGCCAGATGATATGTATGTGTTGGCTCATGAAAAGAGTCGGACGGATGAAATAGCAAGGCAATTAGGTATTAATACGATTGGTATAAAGGAAGAAGGTGTGGGGACAGCTGTAAAGAATTTGTTTGAAGGCAAAGGGGAAACTCTCCGTAATAAAATACAAGAGATGGGGCTTTCCAAGGAGGAAGCAGATGTGTACGAAATGAAACTGGACCGTGGAAAAATCCTGTTGTTTGTTCAGGAGGACCAACGTACGATTGGCAGTGTGCTTTTTAATAGTTAACGTTTACTAGGCATATAGCAGAAGTTTGCCAAATTGAGTTATAAATGAAAAGAGAATTGTCCTTTTCTGTTTATCATATCAGAGAGGACAATTCTCTTTTTTATAGATTGACATGTTAGTTTGTCCACTGACAGCGGACATTGACTAGCCCCAAATTTTAATTTGGTGCTAGCCCGCGCATGAGAAATTGAATGGTTAGTTCAATTTCCTCTTCATCGTTCCATTGGGAATCTGGAAATAGGATGTATCTGCTGAAAAGGTAGCCAATAATGGTAGTAACGGTTAACCGAATAACCTGCTGGGGCAGGATCTCAATAATTTGGCCCTTTTCCTGATAGTATTCTGTTACTTTTATATAGCGGTCAAAGACCTTCTTGGCAATATGCTCGAAAAATTGCTCCTTCAGCTCAGGGTGAAAAGGGATTTCCTGGATTACTATTTTTAAGAGAGGCAGGTTTTTCTTTAAAAAGATCACGCGATTTTCTATCATCGCTCTAAGAAAATCTTCAAACCTCTCATATTTCGTATCCAACACCTTATTCAAGTCCTTAATGACAAATGGGGCCAGCAATTTGGCCATAGTAGGAGCGACAATGCCTAATAACAAATCTTTTTTTGTTTTATAGTGCCTGAAAATCGTACCTTCAGCGACTCCCGCTTTTTTAGCAATTTCACTCGTTGAGGTAGCGGCATAGCCTTTTTCAGAAAATGATTCGATGGCGGCGATGATAATTCTTTTCTGCTTATCTGTTAACTCTTCTTCATTGTCGAAAAGCTGGGTAATCAATAAATCCTGTTCAGCTATGATGAACAACTCCTTTTTACACTCATCCTGATCATTTCATTATAAATGAAGTTCAGATGAGGAAGGAAATAAACAACAGATTGTTCAAATCCTTCGGTATTTTCTTAGTGCAGCAACATTAAGTATCATAAATAGCAAGGAAAATCCAGCCAACATTAGTAAGTCCTGATAAATCATATCCAAGCCAAAGCCTCTGATCATGACATTTCGCAGCGCCTCATTCGCATAATAAAGAGGGGTCAAAGGACCAATCCAGCTGAGCCACTTCGAAATGGTGTCAGGGTTAAATAAACCGGAAAAGAACAGCTGCGGAACAATCACGAGCGGGATAAATTGAATCATTTGCAGCTCATTATTGGCAAAGGATGATAATAAAGTTCCCAATGTTAAGGCTGTTAGGGAAACGAGTAAGGTGATGATCAGGACGTAGATGAAGATGCCCTCCATCAACATGCCTAGTACATAGATGGAATACCATGCAATAACGGCGGCCTGGATCATTGTAAATATTCCAAAACCGATCACATATCCCATGACAATTTCCCATTTTCTCAAAGGACTTGATAATAACCTTTCCAGCGTTCCTGTCGTTCTTTCGCGCAAAAAGGAGACACCGGCTATAAGGAATACGAAGAAGAAGACGAAATATCCTAAGAGAATCGGACCGTAGTAATCAAATTGCCCCATATCACTAGAACCATATAAATAATGCACCTCTGCCGCCTTTTGTGGCCCTCCTTGCTGTAAAGGCTTTAGTGCATCCTGCAGCCATTTTAATACAGAGCCGTTTGCACCTGGATCACTTCCTTCAAGGAATACAGCAGGCTGCTGATTCTCAAACAGGATATATCCATCTAATTTTTTATCTGCTAAATCCTTCTCAGCTTTTTGAATAGAGTCATATTGCGTAACATCAGCATGATCTAAATCTAGCTGATCTGCTATTTGCTCAGGTACATCTACTAAACCAATTTTCGGCTCATAATCAGTTCCATTAAAAACTAAATAGAGCATGGAAAGGACAAGAATGGGAGCAAAGATTAATAGAGCCATTGTCCGTTTATCACGGATGATTTGGCGTAGAATTCGAATAACTAATGCGGAAATTCTCATCCTTCAGCACCTCCATACACAAGGAAAGCTTCTTCGATATTATGGGAATTTGTTTTTTCCTTCAATTCTTCAGGGGTGCCAACAGCAATGAGCTTCCCATCTCGGATCATGCCGAGCCGGTCACATTTCTCTGCTTCATCCATCACATGGGTTGTAACAATAATCGTTGTGCCCGCATCCTTCAGCTTATAAAAAGCTTCCCAAATGCTCTTTCTTAAGACAGGATCAATACCGACTGTCGGTTCGTCAAGAATAAGCAGCTTCGGCTCGTGTAAAAGGGAAATTGCCAGCGAGAGGCGGCGTTTCATTCCGCCAGAATAGGCAGAAACTAGCTTATTTACATGTTCAGAAAGGGAGACGGTTTCCATGACCTCACGCATCCGTTCCTTTCGCTTTCCCCCTTTTAAACCGTAGAGGGCTGCGAAGAATTCAAGATTTTCCTTTGCGGAAAGCTCTCCATATAGAGCATCCGACTGGGCCATATACCCAATTTTTTCAATGAGCTTGAGATTAGGCATTTTCTTTTGAAAAATGAAGTTTTCACCATCCGTTGGGAGATCAAGTCCGACCAGCTGTTTAACTAATGTCGTTTTTCCGGCGCCAGAAGGGCCAAGAAGGCCAAAAATCTCTCCCGAAGCGATCTCTAAGCTGATGTTTTTCAGTACTTCGTGTTTACCAAAAGCTTTAGACACATGGCGAATTGAAACAATATTATTTTCCACTGTCGACACCTCTCTTTTTAAAGTGAGTAATCACTCATTATTAGTGTATGAAAAATACCGGAATTTGTAAAGTGAGTAATCACTCATTTTTTACTAATCTTAATTAAATATTGAATATGCATATCAGAGTGTGAAATTAATCACACTCTGCAAGAAGCAATCTCGATAGAATGTTAAGTAGAGTAACATGGAGGAGGTGTTTCGGTATGAGCAGTTCAGTGCGTCAGTCTGATATTGAACATTTTTTAGAAAAAATTGAGATATTTAAAGATCTCCCAAAAGAATCCTACCAGCTGCTTCATAAAAGAATTAGTAAAAAACCTTATAAAAAAGGGGAAAAAGTTATTTCCGAATATGATAAAGCAGAAGGAATATTCTTTGTTCATTCAGGCATTGTCAAATTAACAAAGCAGGACGATCAAGGGAATGAGATGATCACTTGTATAAAGAAGAAGGGAGAGGTCTTCGCTGAGGCATGCTTATTTAATGAGGAGGGAACTTGCTATCCAGCAACCGCGACCATGATTCAGGACGGAGAAGTGTATTTTTTGAAAACGGAAGACTTGGAGCAAGAGTTTCTGGTTTCCCCGGAGTTGGCGGTTCAGATGATTCGCTATATGAGTGTGCAGCTGCGTGATTTTACTTCGATTCTACGGGATGTTGCTTTACTGGATGTGTATATGAAAACGGTGCGGGCATTAGAACGTTTGGCTGAAAAGTTTGGTGCCAATCATTGTAACCGAATGCATATTGAGCTTCCGATAACCGTACAAGAATTCTCAACCTTAGTTGGAACAACGAGAGAAAGTGTCAGCCGGGTTTTTTCTAAGCTAAAAAAGGATGGACTTCTCGAAATTAGCGGGAAAAACATTATAATTACGGATTGGTGCCGCTTTTGCTCCCTTTTTCATCATAAACTCTAATAGTTAATTTAAATAGAGTTATGTATAATAAAGGTATTTAAAAGGGTACAGAGGTGCTTTATCTATGGCAGATTTCCGTTCTAGTGTAATTATTCATAAACCGGTTTCAGAAGTATTTCATTACATGGCCAGTATGGAGAATGTTCCTGAACTCATGCCCAATGTAGTGAAAATGGAAAAACTCACAGAAGGACTGATTGGCAAAGGAACAAAGTTTAAGGAAAGCCGGTCCGTCCGAGGGAATACCGTGAATGCAGAAATTGAGTTTATTGAATATAAACAGGATCAAGCCTTCACAACGAGGAGCAATTCCAATGGCTTGATTACCGAGTACGCCTATGCCTTTCATGAGATTGAGGAAGGAACCCAGGTGGAGCTTGATGCCTTTGTGAAGACGAGCGGACTTAGGATGAAATTAACAAAGAGATTAATTGTCAATATGATCAAAAAGGAAGACGGATTTCAGCTTGAGTATTTGAAGGAAATGCTTGAAGGCAAAAAAAGTGAGTAATTAGCAAAAAAAGCAGTTTTTCTCAGTGATGCGAGAAAAACTGCTTTTTGCATGAAAGGCCCTAGAACGAGTAGGTCCAAAAACGCTCGTTATGAAATCTGGCTACATACTCGGGATCTTGGTTCTCCAGGTTTATCGCCATCTGGCTCACGACCAGCTGGGTTTGCGATACATGTGCTTTAATGGTAGCGAGCTTTTTATCAACAAAAGCAGATACATCATTAACGACATCAGCCTGGCCGATTTCCTCTTCACAATTATGGGAAAAGGCCACACAATGAACCTTTGGACGTTTTTCAGCGGGCATTTCTCTAACTGCCCGAATAACGGCTGCCCCTGTAGCATCATGGTCTGGATGCACGGCATAGCCTGGATAGAATGTGATGATTAAGGAAGGGTTCACATCTTTAATAATGGAGGCCATATGGGCAGCGACAACTTCCTCATTTTCAAATTCGATTGTTTTATCTCGATAGCCAAGCATTCTTAAATCCGTGATCCCTAGAATATTCGCAGCATCCTGTAATTCTTTTTTCCGAATGTGGGGCAAGGATTCTCTTGTGGCAAAAGGAGGATTTCCCATATTTCGGCCCATTTCGCCCAAGGTCAGGCAGGCATAAGTGACAGGCGTACCGCTATCGATATGGAAGGAAATCGTTCCGGATACACCAAATGCCTCATCATCTGGATGGGGGAATACGACTAGAACATGTCTTTCTTTTTCCATTGTGTTGTCTCCTTTCTATCTGTTTTTGCATATTTAAAAATGAATGTTTAACTTAAAAAGGTGATTCGCCAATTTGCAGCGCCACTGCGAGCTTGCCTTCAAAGTCATGCCCAGCTAAAAGGAGACGCCCCTTTTCATCGATTTCAAAATGGGTAATCCCTTCAGCGTACACCCAGCCAAAGCTCATTTTGAGCCCAACTCGATAAGGTCCTTTTCCAACTATTTTTCCATGCTCATATTGCAGGAAAGCATTTCGAATATAGGCCCCCGAAGAGAAAAAAGACTTATCAAAATGGGAAGCATAGGCCCCGTTCGTTGTTTCCAAATGAATATATACATCTTTCTTAGCAAAGCGGTCTATTTCCTTTTGCACTTGCTCAGGTTTAACAGCTTCCATAATGGGCCTCCTTTCCAATTTATATTTATAAACTTACGTTTTGGTGAATATGAAAGGTTCATGGGTTTTAATTTTCACCCATTTATTTTACTAAAAATAAACAGTAAAAGCGAAAATGACGCTTGTGTGATGAGAAAAAGCATGACTGCACAAATGGGTGGAGCCTTCTTGCAAAAAAACAGAGCCAAAAAGGCTCTGTTGAAATCATTGTAAAAAACTTATTCTGCTGCTCCTGATCGTCCAGCGCCAAACAGACGGTATGCTCCATGCATCGTTGGCCCCACGTATTGATTTAATTTAAAGCCATGATTAATAGCTGCCGTAATGAAATCTTTTGCTGTTTCAACGGCTTCAACAACCGTTTTGCCTTTCGCAAGCTCTGCTGCAATGGCAGATGCGAATGTGCAGCCTGCCCCATGTGTGTAGGTTGTGTTGACCAACTCAGATTCCAAAAGCTTGAATTCCTTTCCATCGTAGAAAAGGTCAACGGCTGTAGGATGGTTTAGCTTGCTGCCGCCTTTGATCACTACATATTTTGCCCCAAGTTCATGGATTTTCACTGCGGCTTCCTTCATATCGTCCACTGTTTTGATTGGTCCTGTTTTTGCCAGCTGCCACGCTTCAAAAAGGTTAGGTGTCACAACTGTTGCGCGAGGGACAAGAATGTTTCTTAACGCATCCGCTGTTTCAGGGTGAAGAACTTCATCTTCTCCTTTACAAACTAAAACTGGATCAATCACTACTTTATCTAATTGATTCTCATCAATTGTTTTGGCTGCAAGCTCAACGATCTCGACTGAACCAAGCATACCTGTTTTCATTGCATCGATTCCTGTTGAAAGAATCGTTTCAAGCTGAGTCTCTAGAGTGTTGAGAGCAATTGGAAATACGTTATGGTTCCAATTGTTTTTTGGATCCATCGTTACGATAGTAGTAAGAGCTGTCATTCCATATACGCCAAGCTCCTGGAATGTTTTAAGGTCAGCCTGAATTCCTGCACCCCCGCTCGTGTCTGAGCCAGCAATTGTTAGAACTTTTTTCATTGTCATGTGATACCTTCCTCCCAAAATTCAGGTTTCGATTTGATTAAATTTATCCATTTTTAATTATAGCAATAATTATTATTAGCTGAAACTTTATTGTTATAGGCTTTTATTTCCAGTCCATTTTCTCTATTATAAGCTTAGGTGATGAATAATGAGGAGAATTTTATATATAGAAGATGATTTGGAGATTGGCAGCTGGGTAAAAGAAGATTTAGAGCAAAGGGGATTTAAAGTTGAATGGTTAAAATCGGGTGATGGAGCTGAAAAAATGGTATCAGAACATGACCTCGTAATATTAGATGTTATGCTGCCGGGTCTTGATGGCTTTACGATTGGCCAGCGGCTGAAAAAGGAGTCGCCGCAAATTCCAATATTAATGCTCTCAGCCCGCACGGCAGTTGAAGATAAGCTGCATGGCCTCCAATTTGCTGATGATTACTTGACCAAGCCATTTCATCCCGATGAATTGGCTGCACGAATTGAAGTATGCTTTCGAAGATCGGGGCTTTCACTCACCAACGAGCTAAACCTTGGACATATAAGTGTAAACCTTTCAGAAAATAGAATTTTGGACAGCCGCTCTGGAGAGGAAATTGTATTGACCGGCAAGCAATACCAAATTTTCATGCATTTTTTGAGGCACCCGAACCAGATTTTAACGAAAGAACAAATCTATGAGGCGGTTTGGGGAGAACCTTATATCGAAGGGGATAAGACGCTGATGGTCCACATCCGTTATCTTCGGGAAAAAATTGAAAAGAATCCAAGCTCGCCAGAAATCATTGAAACGATTAGAGGAATTGGCTACCGGGTGAAGCAATGAAACTAAAAAACTCGTTATTGAACCAATATTTACTAATCGTTTTGTTTGCGATTATGATTGTGCCTATTTCCTTTCCTATCGTTACGATGGTGTTCTACCTCCCGTACAGTGATGAAGAACCGAACAAATATCAAAATGGGACCGATCTAGAGAAAATGTGGCATGAAGCTGCACGAAGCTTGGCTGGCGCCTCAGACGAGAAAATAAATGAAAAGTTACAGCAAATCCAACATGAATTCGATCAAGCGAGTATGTTCTGGGTCGATGAAACGGGACAAACGAAATTAACACTACCTAAGGATATAACGGTTCCTTCATCATGGTCCCCGTCCTATACGATTGATTTTATGAAAAAAAGTCGTGGATACGAGGTGGATCCTTTTACCGTAGTGGCCTTAATTGGTGAAAATAAAAATGAAGGCTTTATGGTTCTGCAAGTCCCGAGGTCGGCAATGACGGTAAGAGGACGGCAAATCCAGGAAGATTATAGTTATATCATTGTTGTTTTGATCTTTGCGATATTAGCGATTTTTATTTTTATCTCATGGATTTTCTTTTACAAAATTAGAAAGCGGCTTTTACGGCTTCGGCAGGCTATGTCGAGCCCGGCTGAAAATGGGATTCCCGATCCAATCAGTGTAGAGAAAAAGGATGAAATTGGGCAGCTGGAAGGTTCGTTTAATGAAATGATTCATCAGCTTGAAAGTAGCCGTCAGCGTGAATTGGAGGAAGAAACGCTAAGAAGACAGCTGATTGCCAATCTGTCTCATGATTTAAGAACCCCTCTTACTACGATTAGAGGACATGCTTACAGCCTAAAGAAGGAGCCGTTAAGTGCACAGGGGAAGGAATCCCTTGATTTGATTGATAATAAGATTGGGTATTTAAGCCAATTAATAGAAAACCTTCTTTCCTATACATTGTTAACATCAGGAAAATACCCTTATGATCCAAAGAGGGTGGATATCGTTCGCCTAGTGAAAACCTCTTTTGCCGCCTGGTACCCTGTTTTTGAACATCTTCATTTTGAGATGTGCATTGATCTTCCTGAGAGGACCTTTTATTGGGAAATCGATTCGCAATGGCTGGAGCGGGTGTTGGATAATTTTTATCAGAATGTCCATCGGCATGCGAAGGAAGGGAAGTATATTGGGGTCAAGGTTGATGCAGAACTGGAGCAGATCATCATTGAAGACCACGGCTCGGGAATGAGCGGGGAATCAACCGGGAAGGGTGCTGGAATCGGGCTTTCCATTGTGTCGCTGATGTTGAAGGATATGGGTCTTGAATGGATTGCGAAAACAGGAGAAAAAGGAACAATTATTCGAATACAGAGGAAAAATTGAGGAGCCGACTTATTTTATGTCGGTTTTTTTTTTGAATGATAAAACTTTGCGTAGGGAGAGGTTTAATGTAAGAGTTTTGGATCTTCTCATCGGAAAACCCTAACATAGAAAGGTTCAATGTGATTGTTTTGGGCTCCCTCAACGAAAAACCCTAACATAGAGGTTCAATGTGATTGTTTTGGCCTCCCTCAACGAAAAACACGAGTATTCGTACAAGAAAAGTGAAGCTATCATTTTTAAACCAATTTTAAACTTCACCACACCTTTGATTTAACCGTGTTTGGTTAAGATTGTTTATGAGGTGATCATGATGAGTGAATTTATTATTGAAACGAACCAGTTAACAAAGAAATTTAAGAACCGTTATGCGGTAGAAACGGTGAATCTTCAAATTAAACAAGGAGAGATTTATGGATTTCTAGGTCCAAATGGAGCTGGAAAAACAACGACCATCCGGATGCTTCTGGGATTAGCAAAACCATCATATGGCTCCATTCGCATTTTTGGAAAGGATATGAAGAAGGAAAAGCTTTCTGTGTTAAAAAAAATAGGGTCATTAGTGGAGTATCCATCGTACTACGGGCATTTAACAGCTTATGAGAATCTGGAAGCGATTCGTATTTTACTAGATGCTCCGAAGTCAAGAATTGAAGAGGTTCTGCGCATCGTCCGTCTGTCAAAAGAAGCGAAGAGACCAGTTAAGGGGTTTTCGCTTGGAATGAAGCAAAGGCTCGGAATCGCGGCTGCTTTATTAGGAAATCCGGAATTGCTTATTTTAGACGAGCCAACAAATGGGCTGGACCCATCTGGCATTCTAGAAATCCGCGAATTGATCAAAAGCATGCCAAAAGAGCATGGAATGACCATCCTCGTATCGAGCCATTTGCTATCTGAAATCGACCAAATGGCGACAAAGGTTGGGATTATATCAAAAGGGAAAATGATTTTTCAGGATTCAATCGAAACGTTAAGGCAAAGATCGCAAAGCAAAATTTCCTTAAAAGTTAATGATACGGAACAAGCGTGGAGAATGCTTTTATCAAAAGGCATCCAGGCTGAGATGGAAAATAAGCAATTATATTTGCCGTATTCATCTGATTCGTATGTTTCTACTGTCATCCATGAGCTTGTGAACAGTCGCTTTTCTGTGTACCGAGTTCAGGAGGAGAAGAAATCGCTGGAGGAAATTTTCCTGGAGCTGACTGGTGGGGAGGCGAGCTTGTAATGTTGAAAAGCCTCTTTTCTGACTTCATCAAAATAAAGCGAAAAATGATTTGGTTTCTTATTTTTCTTGGACCATTTGGGGTTGTGGTGCTGGAAGCGGTCAACTTCGGTTTAAGATATGATTATTTAACAAAGCGCTATAAAGCGGATTTATGGGGAGGACTTATTGGGGAAGCGAGCTTTATGGCAATACCGGCCCTTATGCTTGGGTTGACGATCATAGCCTCCATGATTGCGGGCATTGAGCATCAAACGAATGCCTGGAAGCAGCTGCTGGCATTGCCCATTTCAAAATTTCGTGCTTTTACAGGGAAATTCGTCATTACGGCAATTCTATTATTCTTGTCTAGTACTTTGCTGTTTATCGGGGTGATTATTCTAGGAATAATCTTGAAATTTGGGACGGATATTCCGTATGTAAGCCTGCTAAAAATGGCTTATTTCACCTATTTCGCAGCTATGCCGTTTATTGCCTTTCAGCTTTGGCTGTCTATTATAATGAAAAATCAGGCGACCCCATTAACGATTGGGATTCTGAGTACCATTGTTTCAATGGGACCCTTTAAATTCCCTGATTGGTTTCCATGGAACTGGCTTTATTTGAACGTTAGCTGGGGAACCCCGATTTACTCCACACTGGCTGGATTGGGGCTAGGGATCCTTATTTACTTAATGGGCATGTTAGATTTTGGAAGAAAGGATGTGCAATAAATGGGCAAAGTGTTAAGAGCTGAATGTTTAAAGCTGCGAAAATCATCTATTTGGATGTTGATTTTTATTAGTCCGATCCTAGCTTCGTTGACAGGTTTTGGTGAATTACAAGCTGAAAAAACCTATCAATATGAAATGACTTTAACCTTTATGGTGTTTCTGCATGCATTAATTTTTCTCCCTTTACTGACCGGTGTCTTTTCAGCCTTTGTTTGCCGGTTCGAGCATGCAGGAGGAGGCTGGAAACAGCTTCTAGCTATGCCTGTTTCAAGAGGCAATGTCTATATAGCGAAATTCATCATCGTGATGGGGTTACTGGCACTGACTCAAATTCTGTTTACGGGAGGGCTTTTGCTCATCGGGCAGCTTAAAGGCTTTGAAGCAGCTATTCCATGGAAAATCATTGCATCTAGCGTAATCGGAGGCTGGGTTGCCTGTATGCCGCTTGCTGCTTTACAGCTCTTTGTCTCAACTGCCTGGTCAAGCTTTGCAGCACCACTAGCGATTAATGTGATTTTTACATTGCCCAATATTTTAATCGTGAACTCAGATAAGTTCGGTCCTTATTATCCGTGGGCACAGCCATTTCTGCTGATGATGCCTGGCTCAGGAGAAAGCTTTGGCGCGTTGAATGTACCGCTCGAAACATTGTTTATTGTTGTCTTCGGCAGCTTGGTATTGTTTTTTGCATCAGGCTTTACCTATTTTCAAAGAAAAGAAGTCTAGCATCCTTCTGATTGGGAGGATGTTTTTCCTTCTATGTTGTGAATTTATAGCCAATTCCCCGAACCGTTTGGATAAAAGGGTAGTCTGAGTATTGGGCAATTTTCTCACGAAGGTTTTTAATATGCACATCGACTGTGCGTTCATTAATTAATTTTTCTTCTTTTTCGTATATGAACGAAATGATTTGTTCTCTTGTTAATACTTGATCGGGATGTGTCATGAAAAGATAAAGCAATTTATATTCAAAGAGAGTGAGGTCAAGTGGTGCATCTATAAATTTAGCCATGCCAACGATCGGCTTGAGAGTAAGCCCACGATAGCTGATTTTACTGCAGCGGTTCGCAGTTCTTCTTAAAACCGTTTCAATTCGGGTGGTTAATTCCTCCAAACTAAAGGGCTTTGCCATATAGTCATCTGCACCTAATTTTAATCCGTCTATTCTTTCTTTTTCACTATGCAAGGCGGAAAGAATGATGATAGGTACATTGCTGTTCAAATCCTGACGAAGCCAGATGCAGATTTCTTCTCCGCTTAATCCGGGCAGCATCATATCAAGGATAATAAAGCACGGGTCATACTTCATATACTGCTCCTTTGCTTCAAAGCCGTCCGCCGCCTCAATAACTTCAAAGCCTTCTCTTTGCAAGGACAATTTGATTAACCTTCTAATTCGTTCCTCATCATCAATAATCAGGATGGTTTTTCCTCTAAGCTTATTCATCAAAAAGTTACACCCCTTTCTCAATCTCGTATTAATTATATAGAAATGAGTCCTTCATTTGAGAGAGTCCGAGATTTATTCACAAAAATAACAAAAACCCGGCAAAGGTGCCTGGCTCCGCGATACATTATCTAGTGTCAAATGAGTGGTGTAGCATTCTAGATATTTGTACTGTTGTGGAGCCTGGCGCTTGATAGGCTACTTTTTCGCTGTGCTATCCTTCTTTTTCCCGGCAAGGGTTTCGTATGCAGCATCGTCTGGGGCATCTCCATTTGGCCAATCATAAATTTTATCCGGGAAGTCAGGTCGCATTTGGGCATTAATATAGGCCGCTAGATTCATAGCTTCCTCATCAGTAAGAGAGCCTTGTGAGTAACCCTCAACTTCCGCCTTGGGCATATATTCTTTAATAAAGCCTGCGGCTGTTCTTAGTCTAGCCATCCCAGCTCCGATATTGTATGAATCGTCACCCCAAAGAGCTAGAGGTGTACCCTGACCGCCATTTTCGCCGTGGCAGGTAATACAGGCTTTATTGTAAAGCTCTCGGCCTTCTTCAATGTCGACATTTTCAATATCGGCTTCCGACCTATTTAACTTAGCCCAAGGTCTTTCTGTTGTGCCATCAGGGACATTTTGCGAAATATAATCGTAGAACGCAACCATCGCTTTCATTTCCTGTGAATCCTTTGGCAGCGGCTTTCCATTCATACTTCTTTTGAAACACCCGTTGATACGATCTTCAAGTGTAACCTCTTTCCCGGCCCGAGGATTATACTGCGGGTAGGTTTTTGAAATTCCTACTAGGTCTAGGGAACCCCCATATCCTCCGTTGGCATGGCAGCTTGCACAGCTTAAAGTGTTTCCGACATATCCGTCCAATGCGGTGCTTGTATCAGTTGCATACTTGTGGCCGAGCTTAATTAATTCGCCCTCTTCTCCCTCAGGTACATCGTCTAGGCTTGGCGGGGCATACGGATGCTTAGGGGTATTTTCAGCTTGTGCCTGACTTGGGTTTGAAAGCTGTGAATCTGCAGCTATACTTTTATCAGAATCTTTCACAATAAAATAGGTCATCGTGAAGCCCAATACTAATAAAGAAATAATACCTAGAACAGATGATAGAAACAGCTTATTCATCCTATTTTTCCTCCCTTATTATGAATTCGCCCTCAGTATAAATTGGGTTTGTTAAGATTCGGTTAATAAACACGGAATTATAATTTGAACGTTTTGTGAAGACACAAATCATTCAAATTATAAAAACTTGAAGGATTAAGAAATACATGCCTGATGCGAAAGCAAAAGGTATACTAAAGAGAAGAAGTGAGAAAATGGATGGATAGGAAGCTAGGGATTTCAAGTGTTAATCCTATTGAATGGGCAGGTGAGGTCATGCAGGTAACAGGGATCATCATGGCGGGCGGCCGTTCGAGCAGAATGGGGACGAATAAGGCGCTGTTGCCCATTGGTGGTAAAACAGTAATAGAAAGAATTGTCCAGGAGTTAAGTAAGATTGTCTCAGATCTGGTGATTGTCACAAATACGTTTGAGGACTATCAATTCCTAGGGCTTCCAATGGTTCAGGACCATTGGAAGGACATGGGGCCGTTGGCTGGAATCCATGCAGGATTAAGTGCCTCCAGTACAGAAAAAAATCTAATCGTGGCGTGTGACATGCCGTTTATTTCTTCTCAGGTTGGAGACATTTTGTTGACCTTTTTAGATGATTATCAAGTCGCTGTCCCTGATGTTTCAGACCAGCTTCATCCATTGTTTGCTGCCTACCGGAAGGATACTCTTGGGGAGGTCCAGCAATCCCTGCAAAATCAGGAGCTGCGAATCAGGCAGTTTTTTAAACATACTAAGACGAAGTACGTTACAGAAGCATGTCTTCAGAAGCATCACTACCATTATCAGGAGCAGCATTTCTTTAACATGAATCACCGGGAAGATTTTGAAAGGGCTTTAAAAATGGAGGGGGATTTTAATCGGAAATAGAGGCTTCCTCTTTGGAATTTGTCCGAAAATTTGATATGTTGTTAGTAACAAACTTTAACGATAAATTGAGATTAAATATGTAGTTGGGGAGGGGATTACTTGAATTTTTACGAGATTTCTAAGGAGCCGATTGTCATTCAAGAGGTGATTGATAAAGTGGTCCAGCGTGAAGCGGGGGCGATTACGACCTTTATCGGCACAGTACGAGAATTAACACATGGAAAAAAGACTTTGTACTTAATTTATGAGGCCTATGAAGCGATGGCAGTTAAGAAGCTTGAACAGATTGGCCATGAAATAAAGGAGCGCTGGAGCGGGGCTGAGGTTGCGATTACTCATCGTGTCGGGAAGCTTGATATTACTGATATCGCAGTCGTTATTGCGGTTTCAACCCCTCATCGTGCAGATGCTTATGAAGCAAATCGATATGCGATTGAACGGATTAAGGAAATTGTTCCGATTTGGAAAAAGGAGCATTGGGAGGATGGAGAGGAATGGATAGGCAATCAGCTTGAAACGGTTGCTTATCCAAAAGGAAAACCGGAGGAGAGTGACTTACATGAATAAAATTTTGTTTTTTGCTCATTTGCGTGACGCTGTTGGGGAAGAATCTGTGGAATTGAACGTGAGCGGCAGAACCGTTGCCGAGTTGAAACAGATAATCTCTGAAACATATAAGTCCGTTAATCTGGAAAATGTGATGACAGCTATTAATGAAGAATTTGCTTCAAATGAAGAAGCTATTCAAGCTGGGGATACTGTTGCGTTTATTCCTCCGGTCAGTGGAGGCTGATGTTTTATGGATGATCGATACTCCCGGCAGACCCTGTTTCCATTCATAGGGAAAGAGGGGCAGGAGAAAATCCATTCCAAGCATGTATTAATGATTGGAGCGGGTGCTTTAGGTTCAGGCAATGCTGATATTTTAACAAGAGCGGGCATTGGAAAGCTAACAATCGTTGACCGCGATTATGTGGAGGCCAGCAATCTGCAGCGGCAGCAGCTTTATACAGAACAGGATGTAGAAGAGAAGCTTCCAAAGGCGGCAGCAGCTGCACAACGTTTGAAAGCCATAAATTCAGACGTTAACATTCAAGCCTTGATTGCAGATGCGAATCCGGAAATGATGGAGGACCTTGTACAAGGTATAGATTTAATCATTGATGCAACGGATAATTTCGAAACAAGAATGATGATTAATGATATCTCACAAAAACATAATATCCCATGGATCTATGGGGGATGTGTGGGGAGCTTTGGCATGAGCCTGACCATTATCCCTGGAAAGACCCCTTGTTTGAATTGCCTGCTTAAAACTATTCCTATTCAAGGGATGACCTGTGATACGGGCGGAATCATTGCACCGGCTGTCCAGATGGTCATATCACACCAAGCTGCAGAAGCTATGAAAATTCTTGTAGAAGACTGGAATGCTGTTAGAACTTCCTTCGTCAGCTTTGATTTATGGAGAAATCAATATACGAGTATGAAGGTTTCGAAAGCAAAGGATAAGGGCTGTTTATCGTGTGGGGAAATGAGAACCTACCCATATCTCGACAGCGAAAATATGATGAAATCAACGGTCCTTTGTGGAAGGGATACCGTGCAAATTCGTCCGCCAAGACAGCAGCAAATTCAGTTGGGTGATTTATCTCGTCAGTTGAAATCCCTAGGTTATCAAGTGAAGGGTAATCCTTATTTACTTTCGGTTGAAATGGAGGAGCAGCGTCTCGTTATTTTTAATGATGGCCGGGCGCTCATCCATGGCACGAAGGATTTAACACAGGCTAGAGCGATTTATCAGCGTTTGCTTGGATAATGAACCATTAGCTAAGTTTAAATGCGGCTTTTAAAAGATAGGCATAAGGATAAAGGAGGGGTCCTATTCTGTAATGGGTAGGCCCCTTTTTAAGGTCCTATTTTAGCGTTTTCTACATCATTCGCCTTGTTTCACGTGAAACAGACAGGTTTTGGCAGAAGTCGCCCTAAATGTAGTGTAATCGAAAATTCATTTGCTATCATGTATAATGTAGAATGATTAATTTGGAGAATGAAAATGATGGCAAAGAGAGTCGATTGTTTTAAGTGTAAATATTTCTATGTAACGTGGGATCAAAGATTTCCTAAAGGCTGTAGAGCTTTTCAATTCAAAACAGCAATGCTTCCTTCCATGGAAGTTTTGCGTGCATCGGGACAGCCGTGCATGCGTTTTGAAAGAAAGGGAGATAAGCAGGGGACTTGATGTTGCCCCATTTTTATAAGTTTAATGTGAATGCTA
Source organism: Bacillus sp. JJ1773 (assembly GCF_036962035.1). Lineage (NCBI taxonomy): Bacteria > Bacillati > Bacillota > Bacilli > Caryophanales > Bacillaceae > Bacillus > Bacillus sp. JJ1773. The sequence goes on along the minus strand of NZ_JBALNX010000033.1, from coordinate 30,307 downwards.
AGGAGTGATTGTGTTGAACATTTCCGTCCAGCAGCTTTTAGGAAAGATGGAAAAGGAATTGAAGGAAGCAAAGGATAGTTCAACAACGGCAAAGCTGCGGGAAAGGATTCATGCGATTAAATCGTTATGTGAATTAATTCTCGATGAGCCGGCACAGGAAAAGGGAGAATCTTCTTCAATAAGTTCTTACACGGCGCCAGCCGTCCAGCACGTTCAGCCAGCCTCCATCCAGCAGCCGAAGCGAATGGAAATGGATGACAGTGCTAATGGGGAATCGCTATTTGATTTTTAAATCTAGAGGCTTTTTAGGAAGTCAGAAGACAGAGGTGAGGGAAGTAGAATGAAACTATTTATCATTATAGGGGCTTTAAATGCCTTTTTATCTGTGGCTTTGGGTGCATTTGGAGCCCATGGTCTTGAAAAAGTGGTGGAACCGAAGTATCTGGAAATTTGGAAGACAGGTGTACAGTATCAAATGTTTCATGCTACAGGCCTATTAGTTATTGGGATATTGCTTGGTAAAATGCCGGCAAATGCTTTATTATCCTGGTCAGGCTGGATGATGCTCATCGGGATTATTCTTTTCTCAGGGAGCTTATATGTTTTAAGTGTCACCCAAATCAGTGTCCTTGGCGCTATTACACCTTTAGGCGGGGTATCCTTTTTGGCGGCCTGGGTGCTATTGATTATAGCTGCTGTGAAGTATTTATAAGTGTAAACCAAAAGAAGCTTTGACTAGTTTGTCAAAGCTTCTTTTGGTTGTAGATAAGAAAGTATAACTTTACTCGAGTTAGAGAACTGTCTAGCTCCAGCGCCTACCCCCTCGAGGTCACAAGCCAATCCTCCCAGAAAGGCAAAGAACACCTTTCCGTGAGGATTGTCTTGTGCTTGTCGGGGGTGGGCAAGGCGCTTCCGCTTTTCGTAATCATCTAGGGCTAAATTGCGATAACATTCCAGGTGGTGTGAAACCTGGGTACTCGTATTCGATTTCTTCGGAGAATGTCACATAATCTACATACACCATTGGAATTAAGAATCTCATGCCTGATTGAGGATCGCTTAATATGACATGGTCTCTTCCAGCGGCTTCGATTATTCCTTCAAACTTTTTCGCATTCCACTCTCTATTATTCTCAAAGGTTGCATAAACGGTGACAAGCTTTCCTTTGTTTAAGCGCAGAATGTTCTCGATATAAGATTGTTCAATCGGAAGCATGCCAGGTACCTGCGGGCCAGTTGTTTGTGGGTTCATTCCAGTTGCTTGCGGAGGAAGCATCCCCCCAGTTGGCATCATCCCCATTGTTTGCTGAACTGTTGGCATTGGTGGCATGACAGGATGGGCACTCATTGAAGGCTTTTGTCCCGGCACACCTACCATAGGCTGCTGAAACCCATAATAAGGTGTTCCATATGGATTAAAACCTGATTGACTCATTTTTTCCCCTCCCAAGCTTAAAATAATTCTAATAAAGTTAAACAGCACCCCATTTTAAGAACTGTTATTCAAAATGGCGATGTGAGCGGAGCTATGTATCCCACTTAAATATGTGAGCTCCCACTCTATTTCCTTCATAAAAAAGAACCTTGAAGCATCGCAGACTTTTTTCCTCAAGGGAAGTGTAATCATAATTAATAGATTGTCAGAGATTTTTCCTCATAAATGCCTTGAAGGAAACTAGGAAAAATTCATAATAAGGATTGGATAACCACTCACTAATTCATAAGTATGTTCATGCTTGTTCCTTTATGCTTTTTTGAATAAAAAAGAAGAGCCTCAATAGGAGGAGGGGAAAAAGGAGGATTATATTAAAAAAATACTCCTAGATCAATTATCTAGGAGTTAAAACAGTTAATTGACATGCAGCAGCTTGCCAATTTGATTTTCTTCAAGCAGATTTCCAACGTAGAAAGAGCCAAATTCGCCATAGCGTGCACTTACTTCGTCAAAACGCATTTCATATACAAGCTTTTTGAATTGAAGTGCATCATCCGAGAATAGCGTAACGCCCCATTCATAGTCATCTAAGCCAACAGAACCGGTAATGATTTGTTTCACCTTACCTGCATATTGGCGGCCAATCATTCCGTGGCTGCGCATCATATTGCGGCGATCTTCCATCGGAAGCATATACCAGTTATCATTGCCCTGGCGGCGTTTATCCATTGGATAGAAGCATACATGCTTCGCTTTAGGCAGAATAGGATATAGGCGGGCAAGTATTTCTGGACTTTGGTAAGGGTCCTGATCGGAAGGCAAGTAATTGCTTAATTCCACAATGGACACATAGGAATACACAGGAACCGTATATTCAGCTAGTTTCGTTTTATTGAATTCATTTTCAATTTCATTTAATTCCTCTAAAGTTGGTCTCAACACCATCATCATAAAATCGGCTTTTTGGCCAACAACTGTATATAATGCGTGGCTGCCTTTTTTCTCACTCTGAACCCCATTCCATTTATCAACTAGGGTTACAAATTCATGGATAGCTGCTTGGCGCTCATCACTAGAAAGCATCTTCCAAGACGTCCAATCAATAGCACGGAAGTCATGTAAACTATACCAGCCCTCGAGCGTTTTTGCTGCTTCACTCATAACTATCACTCCTATTATGTAATAAGAAAATTACACCATTACTATATCACAGTTTCTCCAATTAACCACTTTATAAAACTTGAAAAAGGAAAGGAAGACCGAATAGTATGGCGAAATTGTGGATACTTTGTTAAAGGAGGTAAATTGGAAGAATTGAATTTGACGCTAAAAGAGCCAAGCATTAGATTAAAATAGAGGATTAATTTTTTCCAGCAAAAGGAGAGTTAGTAATGATAGATTTATTTAGAAAGTTACAGGAAAAGGTCAAGGGGAAGAATGTAAAAATCGTATTTCCGGAAGGGACGGATAATCGAATTTTAGCTGCTGCGGGGAGACTTGCGGAAGAAAAAATTCTGACGCCTATTTTAATTGGCCAGATTCAAGAAATTGAGGCAAAGGCGAAAGAGATGAATCTTTCTCTGGAGGGAGCGGAAATTTACGATCCGAGTCAATTTGAGTTAGTAGATGAAATGGTTGCTGCTTTTGTAGAAAGAAGGAGCGGAAAAGCTTCAGAAGCGGATGCGAGAAAAATTCTTCTGGACGAAAATTACTTCGGAACGATGCTCGTGTATATGAATAAAGCGGATGGACTTGTAAGCGGGGCTGCCCATTCAACGGCGGATACTGTTCGTCCGGCATTACAGATCATTAAAACAATAGAAGGTGTGCGGAAAACATCAGGTGTTTTCATTATGGTTCGGGAGGATGAAGAGTATGTTTTCGCGGATTGTGCTATAAATATTGCTCCGGGCAGTCAGGATTTGGCGGAGATCACCATTGAAAGTGCTAGAACAGCGAAAATGTTTGGTATTGAGCCGCGAGTAGCGATGCTGAGCTTTTCAACGAAGGGATCAGCGAAGTCGCCAGAAACCGATAAAGTTATTGCGGCTGTTGAAGAGGTAAAAAAACGGAATCCGCAGTTATTAATTGATGGAGAGTTTCAGTTTGATGCGGCATTTGTCCCATCTGTGGCTAAAAAGAAGGCACCAGATTCACCGATTCAAGGAGATGCGAATGTTTTTATTTTCCCAAGCTTGGAATCAGGAAATATCGGCTATAAAATTGCTCAGCGTCTTGGAAGGTTTGAGGCGATCGGCCCTATTTTACAAGGGTTGAACCAGCCAGTTAACGACCTTTCCCGCGGATGCAATGAAGAGGATGTCTATAAACTAGCCTTAATTACTGCGGCACAGGCATTGAGAGATTGATTAGGCTAGGATTGAGGGCCGGACTTAAGTCCGTCTCTTTTTTTTCGATATTGTTGCTGATATAATGTGCTTGGCTAATAAATGTTAGTGTTATATGAAAAGGATTCGCTCAAAAGGAGAACCACTATATGAATGACTTATTACAGCAAGATCAATGGAGAGTGATTGATCAATCGTCAGCAGCCGTCCATTTGCCTGCTTTATATTCATTCGGAATGGATGATACCCTCTGTGCATCGGTTGGGAGCGGCATGGCACCTCCAACGGCAAGGGCTTGGGTTCACCGTGATACGGTTGTATTAGGCATCCAGGATACAAAGCTCCCTTTTCTGGAAGAGGGTATCCGCTATTTGCAGAATGAGGGTTATCGCGTCATCGTCAGAAATTCTGGCGGATTGGCTGTTGTTTTGGATGAAGGGATCTTAAATTTAACTCTAGTTTTTTCAGAAAGTGATAAGGGCATTGATATTAATCGGGGCTATGATGTGATGTGGATGCTCATTAAGGAAATGTTTTCTGATTTTAATAAAGAAATAGAGGCAAAGGAGATTGTCGGTTCCTATTGTCCGGGAAGCTATGATTTAAGTATAGGCGGGAAAAAGTTTGCCGGTATTTCTCAAAGGCGCCTGCGAAATGGGGTGGCCGTGCAGATTTATCTTTGTGTTCATGGAAGCGGGAGTGCTCGTGCTGCCCAAATTGAACGTTTTTATGCCATTTCCAAGAAAGACATTGAAACTAAATTCCTTTTTCCAGAAATAAAGCCTGAGGTGATGGCTTCTTTATCTGAATTGCTGGGGCAAAGTCTTTCGATTCAGGATGTTATGCTTCGGTTTTTACAAGCATTAAAGAATCGCTCTAAACATTTATTTTCAGGTGAACTGCAGGGTGAGGAGATTTTGCTATTTGAAGGGTATCACCAACGTATGGTCGAACGTAACGAAAAGGTGCTTGGATGAATATGAGAAAGCCGTAACAGAGCGTTACGGCTTTTTTAAAAATAATCGAGGATGTAATTCCTTCTCCTGCTCCCAAAATTGGAAGTTTTATATTTATATTTATTCTGCTAATTTCTCGAGGTTCCCGTTTCGGTCCATCTTGAACTTAGTTGCTGGTCTTTCTTCTTCCTCAAAGAGGACGAGTTTGCGGGCACGGTTCATAATCTTCATTAGCGTCTCGTAATCTTCTTGGATTGTTTCCGAATTTTCTTCGAGCTGATTAATCTTACCCTCTAGCTCTTCGTTTCGGCTCTTAATCTGTGCATTCTCTCGCTTCAATCTTTCATTCTCATTTCTCAAAATATCTAGTTGAATACTCGAGTGTTTTAAAGATTGTAAGTAAGTGATGATGCGATCGAGATTTAAATCAGAATCTCCTGTTAAAGCTCCGCCTGTGTAGCTTGGTTTCTCCACATAGACAGGAATAGGGCTTGCTTCGATAATTTCCATTGATTCATCCTGTTCTGCAGGTGCTGATAACATCATTGCCGCAGCAGGTACGGCTTCAACCTCTGAAATGGCTGGTGCAGGCGGCGAATAGAGCAGCTTTTTCTTTCCGTTTTGTTCTTTTCCAAGCAAGCGCTGCCTTTGCTTCCGCTGTTTTTTAGCGAGCTGTAAAGCCTTTTCGTATTGATGCCTCACTACTGCATTCCAGCGAAATCCACAGGCCGCAGAAGTTCGGTCGAGGCGGTCCCCCACTTCTTCAAAAGCATTTAATTGCGTACTTCCTTCTCTTACATGTCTTAAAACGGTTTCAGCTAGTAATAAATCATTTTCTTCCGTCCATGCATCCTGACGAACTTTCATTTCTTCAACTCCCAATTCATTTACATTTTTTAATTCTTAATATAAGGATGGACATTTCAGAAGAAAAATATACAAAGTGAATTAAAAGGATAGTAGATTTTTTTATTTTTTCAATAGATAGGTATTCTGAACACTTTAGATTCATATGTTTATTAGCCATTTGTCAGTGCTTAAAATAGGCGACAGCTTGCATTAGAAGGAAAGAAGCTGTAAAATACAGCAAGAGAAAAGAAAAGGGGAAGCGCAGGTTCAGATAGTTTTATACTCGAATGCTGCAGGACCCTCGATGATTAAAATTTCACCTTTATCTTAATTTCAGGCGGCATTTGCCCCGTTTTGTATAAATATTTTTTAAGATAGACCATAGAAAGGGTTGTAATAAATATGGCAAACGAATTTCGTGTTTGCGACGATTGTCAGGGTGTTAATTTAAAAACCTTAATTCCCCGTTTGAAGGAAATAGATCCAGAAGCGAAAATCGAGATAGGCTGCCAATCTTATTGTGGACCAGGCCGAAAGAAAACATTTGCCTTCGTCAATAATCGTCCCCTCGCTGGGTTAACAGAAGAGGAATTAATGGAAAAAGTTAATAAAAAGCTTAAGAAATAAAGTCACCTTAAAGATCGCCTTGAGGTGATTTTTGTTTTCCTCGCTATAACCCGCCTACATCAAGGATTTCGTCGAATTCTGCAGAATTAGCAGATTTTCTGTAGTGAATTGCAGAAGGAAACGGGCTATAATAGAGACACATTAGAAAATCGGAGGTAAATGATGGCATATCCGGTGGAGAAGTTACGTGAAGAAAAGGTATTTAAAGACCCTGTCCATCGCTATATTCACGTGAGGGATCGGGTAATCTGGGATTTAATTGGGACAAAGGAGTTTCAGCGCCTTAGACGAATTAAGCAGCTCGGGACTACTTACTTAACCTTTCATGGGGCTGAACATAGCCGATTTAACCATTCCTTGGGGGTTTACGAAATTATTCGGCGAATTGCCGATGATGTTTTCCACGGCAGGCCGGAATGGAATGAAGATGACCGCCTCCTCTCCCTATGCGCAGCCTTACTCCACGATTTAGGACATGGCCCATTTTCCCATTCATTTGAAAAAGTCTTTGACCTCGACCATGAGTACTATACAAGAGCCATCATTCTCGGAAAAACAGAAGTCAACCATGTTCTTTCAACCATAAGTGCTGATTTTCCTATGAAGGTTGCTGAAGTCATCGCGAAAACGTCAAAAAACAAATTAGTCGTAAGCCTTATTTCCAGTCAGATCGATGCCGACCGCATGGATTATTTGCAAAGGGATGCCTACTATACGGGGGTCAGCTACGGCCATTTTGATATGGAGCGGATTTTGCGCGTCATGCAGCCGGGGGAAGATCAGGTTGTCTTTAAACAAAGCGGCATGCACGCCGTTGAGGACTATATTATGAGCCGGTACCAAATGTATTGGCAAGTATACTTTCATCCTGTGACAAGAAGCGCCGAAGTGATTTTAACGAAAATTTTGCATCGCGCTAAAGCTTTACATAAGCAGGGCTATTCTTTCAAATCACATCCTTATCATTTCTTTTCGATGTTTGATGGGAAAATTACACTTGAAGATTATATTAAACTTGATGAAGCAATCATTCTTTATTATTTTCAAATGTGGCAGGAAGAAGAGGATCTTATTTTACGGGACCTTTGCCGCCGCTTTATGAATCGCAATCTATTTAAATATGCTGAATTTGATCCTGCAAAGGAATATAAAAAGCTTGCGGAGCTGTCCATTCTATTTCAAAAGGCAGGAATTGATCCTGAGTATTATCTAGTTGTCGATTCCTCTTCCGACCTTCCATATGATTTTTACCGGCCGGGAGAAGAAGAAGAACGGCTGCCGATTTCTTTGCTTATGAAAAATGGAGAAATTCGGGAGCTTTCCCGGGAATCTGAAATTGTCGATGCGATCTCTGGAAAAAGGAGAACCGACCATAAATTATATTATCCAGCAGATTTTCTAAAAGACTTTTCAACGGAACCAGCGATAAAAAAGGACATTTGCAAGCTTCTTGAAATAGACGTGTCACGGTATTAAATGGAGTAGGAGTTGACGTATCTTGTTGAAAGATCATGCTAAAATCATTCATGCCATTGCTGCCTCAGAAGAAATAATTGGACGGAAACGGCTTCAGAAAATGGTATATATCGCAAAAAAACTAGAATTCCCTTTCCAGGAAAGATTTCAATTTCACTTTTATGGTCCTTACTCGGAGGAATTGACTTTAAGAGTGGAGGAGCTATGCAATATGGGCTTCCTCAATGAGGTTAAGGAGAAGAAGGGTGGCTATTACCAGTATCGCTATACATTAACGGAGAATGGCAAGGAGTTCTTGAGCCTTAATGAAGAGGTGACTATGCCCAATCTTCAAGATTGCTTGACTGATATGAACAGTCAAAATGCAAGATTCCTTGAGCTAGTATCGACCGTACTTTTTTTCGAAAATCTGCCGAAAGAAGAAGTACAAGAGAAGATTTTTACGTTAAAAAGCAAGCAGCGCTATACGGAGGAAGAAGTGGAGACTGCTTATCAATATATTGAAAGCTTGAAAGAAAAAGCCGGGCATTGAGCTTGCCCGGCTTTACTGCTGGAAGTAGGGGGACTTGTCGCACCCCTGCACAAATTATTGGTCGCTAAAACGCTTGCCAGCAACAGCGTAATGATTCTTGGACATTTCCTCGATAAACACAACAACATTTTCCTTTGGCGCTCCTGTTGTTTCGCTTACTGCGTCTGTTACCTTCTCAACGAGTGATTTCTTTTGTTCCTCTGTACGGCCTTCTAGCATTTTTACTGTTACATATGGCATGGGGATCTCTCCTTTTTTGTTGGCTGGGGTATTCCGCTTTGATTTTACAGGCGGTTTACCTCAGCTTTTCCTAATGTTTGTAGTTTTTCATATTTCAGAAAAATGTGCAAGTAGTTCGTTCGTTTTCCTTTTATCCTCAATATCGTGTATAATTTTTTTAAGTTGTAATTAAAGGGGTTTTGGCCTTGGAACAATTTTTAGCCTTTAATTTAAAGGAAATTCCTTATGTGGCGATTACGTTAATGATTGCTTTTACCGTTCATGAATTTGCTCATGCGTTTGTCGCCTATAAATTTGGCGACCCAACAGCGAAAAATCAAGGAAGACTGACGTTAAATCCGATTCAGCATTTAGATCCAATTGGAACCATTCTGATTTTTATTGCAGGCTTTGGCTGGGCAAGACCTGTTCCGGTTAACAGATTCTTCTTTAAAAATCCGCGTTTAGCAGGAATTTCGGTATCCATTGCCGGCCCTATCAGCAATCTAATCATGGCGAGCTTAGGGTTTCTTATTTGGTATGCTATGGTCGGAATGGGTGTCGCAGCTGGATTACCATCCTTTGTCCTAGACTTCTTAAATATTTTTATCCATCTCAATTTAGTTTTGTTTATTTTTAACTTAATCCCGCTCCCGCCCTTGGACGGATATCGCATTGTGGAGGATTTAATGCCAAAATCGATTAGACCGCGATTAACACAATATGAGGCATATGGATCGGTCATTTTCTTAATTCTTGTGATCACGCCGCTCGACCAATATACGATTCAGCCAATCTTTCGTTTTGTTTTGCCTGTCGTTGCAGATGGGTTAGCTAACTTCTTTGGTGGGATATTTTTATAAAAGGTTTTTTTGAAAAAAGGAGGAACTACAAGTTGGAAGAAAAAAAGAAGAAAAATATTGGATTCAATATTATTAAGAGTGATCCGACTGACGGACATGGAGGCTTTGGCTCAGGGTCGTTAAGTTTGGATAATGTTTCGCCTGTCATCATTGACGTGGAGGCGGGGGAGGCAACGATTGAAGTGGGTGCGTTGCATGCCCGCAGCCCAGTGGAAAAGGGTATTAAATTCCTGCCCAATAAGGAAGATGTGCCAAATGGAAAGCCGTATTGGCTAATTTGGGTAACGATTGACCGCAAAGAGAAAGGTCCTTATTATGCAGGTGTGACGGCTTGTGAAATGACTGTTGATAGAGAAATTCGCAGAGGCTATAAATCCTTGCCGGAGCATGTAAACCGTATGGATAAATCGATTAAACGCCATATTATGGTTGATCATATGGATGCCAAATCGAAGAAAGTTCTAAGTGATTTTCTGAAAAATCACGATGCCGGCATGTGGGAACGATCTCTACAACAACTGAAGGATGATTTGCAAGAAAATTAAAATAATCTTTTTGATTTATGACGAAATTGTGACAGATTACTGACTAAAATTTCTAACTACTTGCCCAAATCTAATAAAAAATAGTACACTATTTAACAGTGTGAATGCACTGTATAGAACTAGGACACGAAAAACCTCGGGCTTTTTGGCACGAGGTTTTTCACTTTTTTTTGTCGGTTTTTTGGAAACGTTGATTTAGAAAGATCTTATGGAAACACTGGATGGCGGCACCCAAGAACAGGGAAAGATTTAATGACGCCTCTTTGATGATGTTTTTTTATAGGGAGAGATTTAAGGCCATCTCTAATCGCCCTTGTACCTTGTTTTTTCCATAGGAAGGTAGTTAAGACCTCTTCTTATCACCCTTGGCCCTTGATTTTTCCATAGGAAGGGATTTAAGGCCACCTCTAATCGCCCATGGCCCTTGATTTTTCCATAGGAAGGTAGTTAAGACCCCCTCTAATCGCCCATGGTCCTTGATTTTTCCATCTGAAGGTAGTTAAGCCCCTCTCTAATCGCCCTTGTACCTTGTTTTTTTCATAGGAAGGGGGTTAAGCCCCCCTTTAATCGCCCTTGTACCTTGCTTTTTCCATAGGAATGGCGTTAGCCCCCCTCATGATGCCCTTCGACCTCACTTTTCCATAGGAAGGGCGACAAGCTCTCCAAATGCCGACCCCAAATCCGAAGAAGGTTTCCTTCTTTTTACCAATTAAACAATCGCTTATACCAAGGCTTCTTCTCAGGCTGATCTTTTACACCTGGCTTCTCCTCTTGATATAACAAGTGAGCTGTACAATATTCGGTCGGCTCTGTGCCTTTAGCGAAATACGTTAAACGTTTAACAGGGCATTCATCAGTGGCTAATTTGCCGTTTTCCGGATTCACATAGACACCGACTGTTCCTTTTACCGGTTTAAAGCCTTTGACTGGCAACCCCTGATGCGCCTCCTCCATAAAACGAATCCAAATATTTTTTGCATATGATTTATCTGCTGTTTTATGAATCGTTTTTCCCTTGTCAAAGCCGGTCCAAACGGCGGAAACAAGCTGCGGTGAGTAGCCGATCATCCAGCTGTCAGTATCCGTTGAGCCTGATTTCCCCGCGTAGGTCCGAGTCATATCATTAATAACGGATCGCCCCGTGACGCTTGTGTATCCATTCAGTCTCGGGTCAAAAATGCCCGTCATCATTTGGGTCATCACATAAGCTAAATCAGGTCGCAATATAGGAAGTGCCTCTTTTTCCTGCTCGTAAATAATTTCTCCCTTATGATTCTCAACCCTTGTGATTAAGACAGGCGACACTTTTTTTCCGCCGTTCGCAAATATACTATAGGCATTTGCCATTTCGATTATCCGAACACCAGATGTGCCCAGTGCCAGGGAAGGAACTTTGTTCATTTTTGTAGAAATTCCAAATTTCTGAGCTGTGTTTACGAGTGTATCGATTCCTAAGAAAAGATGAGTCTTAACAGCATAAATATTATCTGAAAGGGCTAGTGCTTGAGCCATGGTGATATCGCCATCCGCATATTGGCTGTTAAAGTTTTTCGGTGTATAGTCAGGTCTTTCGTCATCGAATCGGAAAGTGGTTGGCTCACTTCGCATTAGAGAGGAAGGAGTAAATCCATTTTCCAAGGCAGCGTAATAGAGCAGTGGCTTCATAGTTGAACCCGGCTGGCGAATGGCCTGAACGGCGCGGTTAAAAGGACTTTCCGCGTAATCTCTTCCTCCGACCATCGCTTTGACATGCCCGTTTTTCGGATTCATCGAAACCATTCCAACCTGGATTTCAGAATCCTTTGAGATTAATTGATCCACTGTCTGTTCTGCGATTTCCTGCTGCTTCATATCCAAGGTGGTGTAAACCTTTAATCCCCCTAATTCAATGATCCGGTCATCCAGTTTTAGCTCTGTTTTCAATGCTTGGCGAACCGCATCCTGAAAGTAAGGGGCTGTTTTAGCTTTTGTATGGAGATGCTTCCCAACTAAGGTCAACGGTTCTTGCAAAGCAGCTTCAGCTGTCTTTTTATCAATATAGTCATTTTCGACCATCGTGTTTAAAATGATCTTTTGCCGATTTTTAGCATTTTCGATTGATACGAGTGGGGAATAGATACCAGCGCCCTTTGGAATTCCGGCTAAAATGGAAGCTTCCCCAAGAGTTAATTCTCCGGCATGCTTCCCAAAATAGAACTGGCTTGCCGCTTCTGTTCCGTAGGCCCCATGGCCATAATAAATAGTATTTAAGTAGCCTTCAAGAATCTCTTTCTTCGAATAGTTCATTTCAAGCCGAATCGTATAGAAGGCTTCCTTCAATTTACGCTTCCATGTTTTTTCATGTTCAAGAAATAGGTTTCGGGCATACTGCTGGCTAATGGTGCTCGCCCCTTGTACCTTGGCCATTGCTTTAACATCAGCAATGATGGCTCCTGCAATTCTCTTATAATCAAACCCATGATGGGAGTAAAATTTACGATCCTCAATCGAAACGGTGGCATTCACTAAGTATGGGCTAATGTCTGAAAGCTCTACCCAATACCGCTTTTGGCCATTATGACTTTCCCCGATCACGGTTCCACTATCAGAGTAGAATAAGGTTGACTGCGGAACAGCTAGAGGCGGAGGCCCAAGAACCTTAGCATAAAGCAAAATGCCAGCCATGATGATAGCAGCCAGGATAAAACCAATTAAGCTAAAAATAAAGATGGCGCGTAAAACCTTACCAGCTTTTTTGAAACGTTGATTCGTCATAATCTCCATCGTGAAAACCACCACCTCTCCAAAGTGTTTACTAGCTTTTATAAATTTCTAATTTGGGAAAAATTCCATCTCTCAATAGTATTGAAACAAACCTTTCGTTTTAAACATTTCTCTTAAGCAAAATTCAATTTTTTCTTGCTTTTTTGCTAGATTCATCTATACTTTTTCTCATGTTTGTAATTATTCAGATTGGGAAGTATAAAAAAGAATTGTTATCGACAGTAAATAATCGATTTTTTTACGGAAGGAATGGTTAGATAAATGGGACTTTGGTTTACTGAAAAACAAACAGAGAATTTTGGCATTACAATGAAGGTTAAGCAGACTTTACATACAGAACAGACAGATTTTCAAATGCTTGAAATGGTGGAAACAGAAGAATGGGGCAATATGCTTTTACTAGATGGCATGGTTATGACTTCAGTGAAGGACGAATTTGTTTATCATGAAATGGTTGCTCATGTGCCGTTGTTTACACATCCGAACCCTGAAAATGTTTTAGTAGTTGGAGGCGGGGACGGCGGAGTGATTCGCGAAGTTCTTAAGCATCCAAGCGTGAAAAAGGCAACGCTTGTTGATATTGATGGAAAAGTCATCGAGTATTCTAAAAAATACCTACCGGAAATCGCAGGCAAACTAGACGATCCGCGTGTGGATGTTAAAGTTGGCGATGGTTTCATGCACATTGCAGAAAGCGAAAATGAATACGATGTGATTATGGTTGACTCCACTGAGCCTGTTGGTCCAGCTGTGAATCTTTTTACAAAAGGCTTCTATGCAGGGATTTCCAAAGCTTTAAAGGAAGACGGAATTTTTGTCGCGCAATCAGACAACCCTTGGTTTAAAGCCGATTTAATTCGCAATGTTCAAAAGGACGTTAAGGAAATTTTCCCGATTACACGTCTTTATGTGGCGAACATCCCAACGTATCCAAGCGGATTATGGGCGTTCACCATCGGTTCTAAAAAGTATGATCCACTAGAGGTTAGCGAAGACCGCTTCCATGAAATCGACACAAAATATTATACAAAAGAGCTTCATCAGGCTGCTTTTGTATTGCCGAAATTTGTGAAGGATTTAGTGGAGTAAATTTTTAGTACCAAAATATATGCGTGTTAATGGGCAGTAAAATGTCGATTGGCTGATAAATCGTTGAATTTGGCTGATAAACTGTTTTTTAGATAAAAAAGTACATGTGATTTAGCATTAATTCAAAAATATCGCTGATTATAGCACTATCAAGGGGCTAGAGACCCCAAATTTAATACGAACGAGGGATGACAGTGGTGCGTTTTGATGAAGCATACTCTGGCAATGTTTTTATAAAAAGCCATCCGAATTACGAAGAAAGTGAAGCGGTCATTTACGGAATGCCGATGGACTGGACCGTCAGCTACCGTCCGGGCTCCCGTTTTGGTCCTGCGCGCATTCGTGAGGTGTCTATTGGGCTCGAGGAATATAGCCCTTATTTAGACCGTGAATTAGAAGAAGTGAAGTATTATGATGCCGGCGATATTCCGCTGCCATTCGGAAATCCGCAGAAAAGCTTGGATTTAATCGAGGAATTTATTGACCAGCTTTTAGCAGAAGGTAAATTTCCGATTGGCATGGGCGGAGAGCATTTAGTTTCATGGCCGGTTTTTAAGGCAATGTATAAAAAATATCCGGATTTAGCGATTATTCACATGGATGCACATACGGATTTACGTGAGAATTACGAAGGGGAGCCATTATCCCACTCGACACCTATCCGCAAAGCCTGTGATCTAATCGGGCCTCAAAATATTTTTTCCTTTGGTATCCGTTCTGGAATGAAGGAAGAATTCAAATGGGCAAAAGAAGTCGGCATGCACATTTCGAAATTTGATGTGTTAGAGCCGTTAAAAGAAATTCTGCCAAAGCTTGCGGGACGTCCCGTATATGTAACGATCGATATTGATGTGCTTGACCCTGCTCATGCTCCAGGAACTGGCACTGTGGACGCAGGCGGCATTACATCGAAGGAGCTTCTGGCTTCCATTCATGAAATTGCCCGCTCCAATGTAAAGGTAGTTGGCTGCGATCTTGTAGAGGTTGCACCTATATACGACCCATCTGAGCAAACAGCTAACACGGCGAGCAAGCTCATTCGCGAAATGATTTTGGGCTGGGTGAAATAAGAAAAAGCGGAAAGGACTGAGCTTATCTTTTTAAAAAGCGATGACGGAGACAGAGGTCTCCGTTTTTTCCATTTTTAAAATAGGCTATAGTAAACCTAATACAGGGAAGAGTAGAACCTTTCGCTAAAGTCTACTATAATGTTACGAAAAGGATGTGTGGCCGTTGTCTACTAGACCAGCGGAGCAAATGCCTGTTAAAATTAAAGTAAAGACAGACATTCGAGATGGGCAAAGCAAAGATACTTTTGAACTCATCGCATTTGGTCGATACTATATAAAGGAAAATGCCCGGTTTCTTCAATATGAGGAAGCGATGGAAGAAGGAATGGCCAAAACAATCATCAAGGTATCCGATAAAGAAGGTCTTATTATGCGAAGCGGCGCTGTGAGAATGAGGCTCCCTTTTATCATGAATAAAAAGCTTAAGGGAAGCTATCATACACCTTATGGCGTGTTTGAGATTGAAACGATGACAAAAAGGCTGGATCACCAGTTTAACGAACAAACCGGGAACGGCTCTATCGACCTTTTATATGAATTGAAAATGCAAGGCGCAAGTTCAGGTACATACCATTTATCGATTACATTCGAAGAGGAGGAAGAAAGTTGAACAGTGTAGAGCAAATGCAAAACAAACTGAAAGAAGAAATTAAAGCGGCTGTGATCAAAGCGAATCTAGCAACTGAAGAACAAATGCCAAACGTTATTTTGGAAACGCCGAAGGAAAAGGCGCATGGGGATTATTCCACGAATATGGCGATGCAGCTTGCACGCGTAGCGAAAAAGGCGCCGAAAATGATTGCCGAGGCGCTGATTGCGAATTTTGATAAATCGAAAGCCTCCATTGAAAAAATGGAGATTGCGGGCCCAGGGTTTATTAATTTTTACATGGACAATAGCTATTTAACGAATTTAATTCCAGCTGTTCTTGAAGCAGGCGATCAGTACGGAGAAACAAATGTTGGAGCGAATCAAAAAGTTCAGGTTGAGTTTGTATCCGCCAATCCGACTGGGGACCTTCACCTTGGCCATGCTCGTGGTGCGGCTGTAGGGGATTCTCTATCCAATATTTTAGCTAAGGCTGGCTATGATGTTTCCCGCGAATACTATATTAATGACGCAGGCAACCAGATTAATAATCTTGCGTATTCAGTGGAAGCACGTTACTTCCAAGCACTAGGATTGGAAAAAGAAATGCCTGTAGACGGCTACCACGGCGAGGATATTATTGGGATTGGGAAAAAGCTTGCTGAGGAATTCGGCGACAAATATGTTCATGTGGATGAAAAAGAGCGCTTCGATTTCTTCCGTGAATATGGATTAAAGGTTGAAATGGCGAAGCTGAAGACTGACCTAGAGGAATTCCGTGTGCCGTTTGATGTGTGGTATTCTGAAACATCTTTATATCATAATGGAAAAATTGATACGGCTTTACAAGCATTGAAGGACAATGGCCATATTTTTGAGGAAGAGGGGGCAACCTGGTTCCGCTCTACAACTTTTGGCGATGATAAAGACCGCGTTTTGATCAAAAATGACGGTTCCTATACGTACTTAACACCAGATATTGCGTACCACAAGGATAAGCTGGAGCGAGGCTTTGAAAAGCTGATTAATATTTGGGGTGCTGACCATCACGGCTATATTCCTCGTATGAAAGCAGCTATTCAAGCATTAGGCTACGACCATGATACACTTGAAGTAGAAGTTATTCAGCTCGTTCATTTATATAAAAACGGCGAAAAAATGAAAATGAGCAAACGGACAGGAAAAGCGGTAACGATGCGTGATCTAGTGGAAGAGGTAGGATTGGATGCAACTCGCTATTTCTTTGCGATGAGAAGTGCGGACACGCATATGGACTTTGACCTGGATTTAGCCGTTTCCGAGTCTAATGAAAATCCTGTTTATTATGCGCAATATGCGCATGCACGGATTTGCAGTATTTTACGACAAGGCGAGGAGCAGGGATTATCTGTGAGCCGCTCTGCCGACTTCTCCTTAATTTCGGCTGTAAAGGAAATAGACGTTTTGAAGAAGCTGGGCGAATTCCCGCAAGCAGTAGGGGAAGCCGCACAAAAACGATTGCCGCATCGAATCACTAATTATATTTTCGAATTGGCATCGGCGTTCCACAGCTTCTACAATGCTGAAAAAGTATTAGATACCGACCACCCAGAACGGACGCAAGCACGACTTGCTTTAATCAAAGCAGTTAAAACTACATTGAAAAATGCACTTGCCCTAATCGGAGTTTCGGCCCCGGAGAAAATGTAAAAAGATTGCTGACATGTAAAAGAGAGGCAGAGCCCCATCGAGCGGGCCCTCCCTCCTAATTACGTGCCAGCTTTTTTGTTTTTTTCCAAAACTTTCACGAATTCAAGAAAAACAGGAACTAAAGGATATTACAAAAACAATATAATCAAGTGCGCCGCCCATTCCTTAAATGACCGGATTGGGTTAAACTGGTTTAGTTTTGCGAGCGTCATTCGTTCGGATTGGCGAATGTCTGATTGAATTACCTGCCGCACCTTCTGAATAAAGTCATAATCATAGATATAACAATTAATTTCGTAGTTTAAAAAAAAGCTCCGAAAATCAAAATTTGTCGTGCCAATATCACAAATATTATCATCGATAATAAGAGTTTTAGCATGGTAAAAGCCATTTTTAAATTCGTAAACAGCCGCACCCTGCCTAATTAATTTTCTAAAAAAATAATACGAAGCTTCCTTTACAAGAGGATGGTCCGATGTCTTTGGGACAAGTACGGTAAGGTTGACACCTCTTGAGAGGGCATTAGACAATTCACGCAGCAGTTTTTGGCTGGGAATAAAATAAGGTGTTCCAATGGTAATATTCGTTTCTGCCTTCCGAATTAGCATAGTATAGGTATCCTCCAGAAACGCACCTTTAGAGGGAATTAATTGATGTCTGCACGGACCCTGAGGGAGTGTAGGAAAATAGTTTGGATGATCCAGCAAATCCTCTTTGCTATCATGACGCCAATCAGTCAAAAATTCCTTTTGCAGTCCGTTTACACCTTCACCCTCAATCTTCAAATGATAGTCTCGCCATGGACTCAGTTTAGGATCTAAATCGATGTACTCCTTGCCAATATTGAAACCGCCGATATAACCGATTTTTCCGTCAATGACTGTAATTTTTCTATGATTGCGAGCCTGCAGCGTATAGAACAGGAAAGGAAACTTAGGCCGCTGGGAAAAAGAAAACTGAATACCCTCACTCTCTAAAGACTGGATCGTTTTTTTATCAATCAGATGGCTCCCAAGCCAGTCCAGAAGGAGGCGGACCTCAACTCCTTCCCGAGCTTTTTGCTTCAGGATATTTAAGAATTCTGTACTAATTTGATCGTCCTTAACAATATAAAATAATATATGAATGTGAAGCTTTGCTTTTTTTATTTCCGAAAAAAGATCCTCGAATAATGCCGGTCCTTCTGTAAAAATATCCAGGCTGCTATTCCAAAAGGGATACTCCTTCTTTGTCTGTTTGCTTAATTGATTTCTTCGTCCAAAATAAAAATCAAGTGTCAGCCAAAGAGCGATCAAAAGAACGATTATTAAAAGAATGGAGGTTACTTTCATTATTTCTCCTCCTCGTGATGGTTTCCAATTATTATCTCCAGCCCAATCATTTATATGATTTTTTTAAAGCAAGCAGTCAATCAGAAATAATTTTTAAAATAAAATGTGTTGACTGAATGCTCACTCATAATATAATAGAGACAAGGAATAATTTCTGAAAATTTTATCGTATTGAAAATTTTTGAATTATAAGCTAGACAATCCATTTTAAGAGGGGAGAGCTAACGATAATGACAGGATTGTTGTGGGTGAATCTAATTGGATTTCTCCTTGTAACCGCTTACGCAGTCAGTTTATTTGTGTATGTTGTTAAAACGAGAATTGAATATATCAAACTCGGAAAGAAGGTAGAGTTTGATAACAACGTTAAGGAGCGTCTAGGAAAAATTTGGGTTAATGTCTTTGGCCAAAAGAAGCTGTTGAAGGATAAGAAAAGTGGAATCATACACGTCATGTTTTTCTACGGGTTTATTCTAGTCCAATTTGGCGCCATTGATTTCATCATTAAAGGAATCAAACCAGGTGCGCATTTGCCTCTTGGACCTCTCTATTCAGGATTTACGTTTTTCCAGGAGCTTGTTACCTTAATGATACTGATTGCTGTGATTTGGGCCTTCTATCGCAGATATGTGGAGAAGCTTGTCCGTTTAAAAAGAGGCTTTAAATCAGGTCTAGTGCTTATTTTTATCGGTGGATTAATGCTTTCTGTTTTACTTGGAAATGGAATGAGCATGATCTGGCACGGACATGAAGCGGCATGGACTGAGCCAGTTGCATCTGTCATTGCGGGAGCCTTCTCATGGATGGGGGAAACCGCTTCGATTGTTGTATTCTATATCGCTTGGTGGATTCATTTAATTTTCTTATTAGCCTTCCTTGTTTATGTGCCACAATCCAAGCATGCGCACTTAATCGCAGGACCTGCCAACGTCTATTTCAACCGTCTTGAGAAGCCGGGCAAATTAACAAAAATTGATTTCGAAGATGAAACACAGGAAAGCTTTGGTGTCGGCAAAATTGAAGATTTCAATCAGCTGCAAATGATTGACTTCTATGCTTGTGTGGAGTGTGGGCGCTGTACGAATATGTGTCCTGCAACGGGAACGGGCAAAATGCTGTCACCAATGGATTTGATTCTAAAGCTTCGTGATCATTTAACGAATCATGGGGCAGCCGTTACTTCCAAACAGCCGTGGGTGCCAACCTTTGCTTTCTCGAATACAATGGGCAATCAGATTGCCTTAGCTGGTGCAGGAAAAGCGGCAGAGGAAGCAGCTGCTGGATTAGCATACAGCCCAAGCTTAATTGGGGACGTCATTACAGAAGAAGAGATCTGGGCTTGTACGACTTGCCGTAACTGTGAGGATCAATGTCCGGTTATGAATGAGCATGTCGATAAAATTATCGACCTTCGCCGTTATCTTGTTTTAACAGAAGGAAAGTTAGATGCAGACGCACAGCGTGCAATGACGAACATCGAGCGTCAAGGAAATCCTTGGGGATTAAACCGCAAAGAGAAGGAAAACTGGCGTGAAGCACGCGAGGATGTTCATGTACCAACTGTGAAAGAAATGAATAAAGCTGGGGAAGAGTTCGAGTACCTATTCTGGGTAGGATCAATGGGTTCATTTGACAACCGCAGCCAAAAGATTGCTCTTTCTTTTGCTAAATTAATGAATGAAGCGGGTGTGAAGTTTGCCATTCTTGGAAACAAGGAGAAGAACTCTGGAGATACACCGAGACGTCTTGGAAATGAGTTCTTATTCCAGGAGCTAGCGACAAAAAATATAGAGGAATTTGAAAAGGCTGAAGTGAAGAAAATCGTCACAATCGACCCGCATGCCTATAATATTTTCAAAAATGAATACCCTGATTTCGGGCTGCAGGCAGAGGTTTACCATCATACGGAAATCCTTGCAAAGCTTGTTGAGGAAGGAAAGCTGAAGCCGCAATATCCGGTAAATGAAACGATTACCTTCCATGATTCTTGTTATTTAGGACGCTATAACGAGGTTTATGATCCGCCGCGTGAAATTTTGAAATCCATTCCAGGTGTGAAGCTTGTGGAAATGGAGAGAAACCGCGAAACTGGCATGTGCTGTGGAGCGGGCGGAGGCTTAATGTGGATGGAGGAAGAAACTGGCCACCGCATTAACGTATCTCGTACAGAACAAGCATTAGCCGCAGGTCCATCCATCATCAGCTCAGGCTGTCCATACTGCCTAACGATGCTATCGGACGGAACGAAGGCGAAGGAAGTGGAAGAAACCGTTCATACTTACGATGTAGCAGAAATTCTTGAAAAATCCGTCATCGGGGAGAAGCAAACTTTAGTTTCTTAATAAAATGATTAGTTCAGCTCCAGTTGGAAGATATTTCCGAAAATTGGAGCTGAACTATAAGAATTTTTCGTAAAGTATTTCAATTTTAACTATTTTTAAAGTAAAATAGAATTATAGATAAAGCGCTTACAATATAGGGGTTATTTTTTTGGATGGACATTGAGCGAGCGTTCAGTCGTATGGCTTGATCGCTATGAATCAATTGGGCAGGAAGGTTTGAAAAAAATAAGTAAAACAAAGGAGAGATTCTGATGGGAAGAACCGTAATTTTAGGTGGAGCAAGAACGCCATTTGGTAAGTTTGCTGGGGGATTAAGCAGCTTTTCGGCTTCAGACCTTGGCGGTTTTGCTGTAAAAGAGGCTTTAGCTCGTGCTGGTGTCAAACCGGAGGAAGTCGGTGAAGTCATTCTCGGAACGGTACTGCAAGGTGGGCAAGGCCAAATTCCTTCCCGTCAGGCTGCAAGAAAAGCAGGGATTCCGTGGAAAGTGAAAACAGAAACCGTTAATAAGGTTTGTGCTTCGGGCATGCGTAGTGTCACATTAGGGGATCAAATCATCCGCCTCGGTGATGAAGAGGTAATCGTGGCTGGTGGAATGGAATCAATGAGCCAAGCTCCTTATTTTCTGCCAACAGCTCGTTGGGGATTACGCATGGGGGATGCACAAGTTAAGGATTTAATGACACATGATGGATTAAGCTGCAGTTTCACAGGGGTTCATATGGGGACGTACGGAAACGAAACGGCGGAAGAAATGGACATTAGCCGGGAAGAGCAAGACCGCTGGGCTCTCAGAAGTCATGAATTGGCCATTGCTGCAATGGAAGCTGGAAGGCTAGCGGAGGAAATTGTTCCAGTCTCGGTGCCGCAAAGAAAAGGAGAACCCATTATGATTTCCGAGGATGAGTCTCCTCGAAAGGATACTTCCATTGATAAATTGGCGAAGCTTCGCCCGGCATTCGGTCCAGAGGGCACGATTACGGCCGGCAATGCGCCTGGTGTGAATGATGGAGCGGCTGCATTAATCCTAATGAGCGAGGAAAGAGCTGTTCGTGAAGGAAGAAAGCCTGCAGCGGTTATTCTCGGTCACACTGCCATTGCGGTGGAGGCGAAGGATTTTCCAAAAACACCAGGGCTTGTGATCAACGAGCTTTTGAAAAAGACTAGGAAATCCGTTGAGCAGATTGATCTTTTTGAAATTAATGAGGCATTTGCAGCTGTCGCGCTATCAAGCGGAAAAATTGCCAGTCTTGACGAAAATAAGGTCAATGTAAATGGCGGTGCGGTCGCGTTAGGGCATCCAATCGGTGCGAGTGGAGCGAGAATTATCCTGACATTAATGCATGAATTAAAACGTCGAGGCGGCGGAATCGGCATCGCGGCGATTTGCAGCGGCGGCGGCCAAGGCGATGCCATCATGATTGAAGTTCCGAAAAACTAAATGAACGGCTAAATTCGTTATTTGTCGGCCCATGTTAAATTTGTCAGCCAATTTAGCCTATTTATCAGCCAAATCAAATTTAACACCCCAATAATCATCAGCCAATATATACATTCAACCGAACGGAGGAGCAAAAATGAACGTACAAAAAATCATGGTAATCGGAGCGGGTCAAATGGGCTCTGGGATTGCCCAGGTTTGTGCACAAGCAGGCTACAGCGTGCTTTTAAATGACCTAAATCAGGAATTTGTTGATCGCGGTCTAGGTGTGATCAGAAAGAACCTTTCCCGTCAAGTTGAAAAAGAACGGATGACGGCCGAGCAAATGGAAGAGATTCTAAACAATCTCACGCCATCTACGGATCTGCAGGATGCCAAAGCTGTGGATCTTATTATTGAGGCTGCTGTGGAAAATATGGAGATCAAAACGAAAATATTCAGCCAGCTGGATGACATTGCGCCTGCACACGCCATCCTCGCAAGTAATACGTCATCGTTACCAATCACAGAAATTGCAGCTGCCACAAAGCGGCCGGAAAAAGTGATTGGCATGCACTTTATGAATCCAGTTCCTGTTATGAAACTTGTAGAAATCATCCGCGGTCTTGCAACAGCAGATGACGTCTACCAAACAATTGAAGACATTACGAAAACGCTCAAAAAGGTACCAGTTGAAGTCAATGACTTTCCGGGATTTGTGTCAAATCGAGTGCTGATGCCGATGATAAACGAAGCCATTTTTACCCTATATGAAGGGGTTGCTTCTAAGGAAGCCATCGATGAAGTGATGAAGCTTGGTATGAATCATCCGATGGGGCCGCTTACTTTGGCGGATTTTATTGGACTTGATACTTGTCTATATATTATGGAAACACTTCATGAGGGCTTTGGTGACGATAAGTACCGCCCATGCCCGCTGTTAAGAAAATATGTGAAGGCCGGCTGGCTGGGACGTAAAACAGGCAGAGGCTTTTATACGTACGAATAGGCATTTCCTTAAATAAAAATCACCCGATAGGAATAACGGAGGGCTGCAAATGAACCTGAGATTTACAGAAGAGCAGGAAATGATGAGAAAAATGGTGCGAGACTTTGCCCAATCCGAAATAGCACCTTTTATTGAAAAAATGGAGCAAGGCGAGTTTCCACGTGAAATTCTAAGAAAAATGGGGGAGCTCGGCCTAATGGGAATTCCCATTCCGGAACAGTATGGCGGTGCGGAAATGGATTTTACCTCCTACATCATTGCCATCAATGAGCTATCAAAGGTGAGTGCAACGATTGGCGTTATCCTTTCCGTCCATACCTCTGTAGGGACCAATCCAATCCTTTATTTCGGTACAGAGGAACAAAAGAAAAAGTATATTCCGAAGCTTGCCTCAGGCGAATATCTTGGCGCCTTCTGCTTAACAGAGCCGAGTGCCGGATCTGACGCGGGAAGCCTGAAGTCAAAGGCTGTTAAAAAAGGTGACCATCATGTGATCAACGGATCCAAGGTTTTTATCACAAACGGCGGGGAAGCGGATGTTTATATCGTATTCGCCTTAACTAATCCTGAGCTCGGAAGCAGAGGGATTTCCGCTTTTATCGTTGAAAAAGATACGCCGGGTCTTGTGATCGGAAAAGACGAGAAAAAGATGGGCTTGCATGGCTCCAGAACGCTTCAGCTAAGCTTTGAGGATATGAGAGTTCCGGCTGAGAATCTACTTGGGGAGGAAGGACATGGCTTTAAGATTGCCTTGGCTAATTTGGAGGTAGGCCGAATCGGTATTGCCGCCCAGGCGCTTGGAATTGCAGAAGCGGCTCTTGAAGCGGCGGCGGAATACGCGAAAGAGCGTGTCCAATTCGGAAAGCCGATTGCTGCTCAGCAGGGGATCGGATTCAAGCTGGCAGATATGGCTACGGCTGTTGAAGCATCGAAGCTCTTAATCTATCGTGCAGCTGATCTTCGCCAAAGAGGAATCAAATGTGGAATGGAAGCCTCCATGGCAAAGCTGTTTGCTTCCAAAACAGCTGTCGAAGTAACAACAGAGGCCATCCAAGTATTTGGGGGCTATGGCTATACAGAGGATTATCCAGTTGAACGATACTTCCGTGATGCGAAAATCACCGAAATCTACGAGGGTACGAGCGAAATTCAGAGATTGGTTATCAGTAAGCATCTTTAATAGCGAACTCACTTAAAACACTAATTATGACGGTCTCCTTATGCGTATTTCCAAAGGACCTCATCCAAAACGC
>NZ_JBALNX010000033.1:0-5866 GCF_036962035.1 Bacillus sp. JJ1773 | reverse complement strand
ACCGCTTCATAGTGAGTGTATTGAAAGGAACTCATACAAAACGCTCGTCATGACCGCTTCATAGTGCATGTTTTGAGAGGGACTCACCAATAAGGCTAACCATAACCGCTTCATAGTGTTAATTTTCAAAGAAGCTCAACAATCATATTAACAACGCTAAATATAAATGGGGGACAGGGACATGAACTTTCAATTATCAGAAGAGCATGAAATGATTAGAAAAATGGTACGCGATTTTGCAAAGAATGAAGTGGCCCCAACGGCTGCTGAGCGTGATGAGGAAGAGCGCTTTGACCGTGAAATTTTTGATAAAATGGCGGAGCTTGGGCTAACGGGAATTCCGTGGCCAGAAGAATATGGCGGCATTGGCAGTGACTACCTAGCCTACTGTATTGCAGTTGAGGAGCTTTCGAGAGTATGTGCCTCAACAGGTGTGACGCTTTCCGCTCATACATCTTTAGCGGGCTGGCCGATTTTCAAATTCGGCAGTGAAGAGCAAAAGCAAAAATATTTGCGTCCAATGGCAGAAGGAACGAAAATCGGCGCTTATGGCCTAACTGAGCCTGGCAGCGGTTCAGATGCAGGCGGAATGAGAACGACAGCTCGCCTTGAAGGGGATCACTACGTCTTAAATGGTTCAAAAATCTTCATTACAAACGGTGGAATTGCTGATATCTATGTTGTTTTTGCTTTAACAGACCCGGCGGAAAAACATCGAGGTACAACTGCATTCATCGTGGAGGCTGACTTTGAAGGCTTCTCAGTCGGCAAGAAAGAGAAAAAACTCGGCATTCGTTCATCACCAACAACGGAAATTATTTTTGATAATTGTAAGGTTCCAGTAGAAAATGTTCTTGGCAATGTGGGAGAAGGCTTTAAAATCGCGATGATGACTCTAGATGGCGGACGAAACGGAATCGCCGCTCAAGCAGTAGGAATCGCACAGGGTGCCTTAGATGCTTCCATTGAATATGCAAAGGAGCGCGTTCAATTTGGCAAACCTATTGCTTCTCAGCAAGGAATTGGCTTCAAATTAGCTGACATGGCAACAAGCATTGAAGCTTCTAGACTCTTAACCTACCAGGCTGCATGGCTTGAGTCTGAAGGACTTCCATACGGAAAAGAATCCGCAATGTCCAAATTATTAGCTGGAGACACAGCCATGAAGGTTACTACAGATGCTGTCCAAATTTTTGGCGGATATGGCTATACAAAGGATTATCCAGTTGAACGCTTTATGCGCGATGCGAAAATTACCCAAATTTACGAAGGTACACAGGAAATTCAGCGCCTCGTTATTTCTCGTATGCTGACAAAATAGGCTCCTATCATTTATTCTATTAAAAAAAGGCTTAGCAGAGTTGAGCCTGGAAACCCAGTCTTAACTCTGCACCCCAATTATAGAAGGACGGTAGGTAAAATGAAAAAACGCGAAGTACAGGCGTCTGTCAAAGATGAACGCCTTGTTAAAAAAAGACGGGACCAGATGATCAAAGGGGCCGTGACCCTGTTTATTCAAAAAGGCTTTCATCGCACAACGACAAGAGAAATTGCAAGAGCTGCAGGATTTAGCATCGGAACACTATATGAATATATCCGCACAAAAGAGGATGTTTTATATCTCGTTTGTGACAGCATCTATGACCAAGTTAGCGACCGTTTGCAAAAGGATCTCAACACCGATCAAGGTACGCTTGAAAGCCTAAAGCTCGGGATTGCTGATTATTTTCGCGTTGTAGACGAGCTGCAGGATGAGGTCCTTGTCATGTATCAGGAAGTGAAATCCTTATCAAAGGACGCCCTTCCATACGTGCTGAAGAAAGAAATCGAAATGGTTGGAATGTTTGAGCAAATCGTAACGAGATGCGTGGAAAATAAAGAAATAGATCTAACCGAAGATCAGATTAAAATGATTGCCCATAACATTTTTGTGCAGGGGCAAATGTGGGCATTCCGTCGCTGGTCATTGAAAAAGATGTATACGCTAGACGAGTATATCCAGCTTCAAACGGAATTGCTTTTTCAAGGGATTAACCAAGCGGAATTATCGAAGCAAGACAACTCGCTAGTTTCAAAAATGTAAGTCTATTAAAGAACCTGCGTTAATACGAACAGGGGGAGAAAAATGAGTAATCCAGTAGTGTATAAGCCAAAGAATCATATTCGTTTTGTCACGGCTTCTAGTCTATTTGATGGTCATGATGCTTCCATTAACATTATGAGAAGAATCATTCAGGCAAGCGGAGCAGAGGTCATTCATTTAGGCCATAACCGTTCCGTGGAAGAAGTGGTGAATGCGGCTATTCAAGAGGATGTTCAAGGTATTGCGATTTCTTCCTATCAGGGAGGACATGTGGAATACTTTAAGTATATGTATGACCTTTTAAAGGAAAGAGGTGCTTCCCATATCCGTATTTATGGAGGCGGGGGCGGCGTCATTATTCCAAAGGAGATTAAAGAACTGCATGACTACGGAATTGCAAGAATCTTTTCACCTGAGGATGGACGTCAGCATGGGCTTCAAGGCATGATCAACCTCATGATTGAAGAATGTGATTTTCCGACCTTTACGCCAGAGGCTACAGAGCAGATTGAAAAGCTTCAGGAAGGGAACACGAATGCCGTTGCTAAGCTCATTACTTTAGCCGAGCACCATGTCAATGTTGAAAAAGAAACGGCAGCAGCACTTGATTCTGTTATGGAAAAAGTTAAATCATTGGAAAAGTCTGTCCCAGTTCTAGGAATTACAGGAACAGGCGGAGCCGGAAAAAGCTCATTAACCGATGAATTAATTCGCCGTTTCATCAATGAAATTCCTGAAAAGAAGGTTGCCATTTTATCAGTCGATCCGACAAAGCAGAAAACGGGCGGAGCCCTTCTTGGTGACCGTATCCGCATGAATGCGATATTTAATCCGCGTGTTTATATGAGAAGCTTAGCCACAAGAAATTCGAAAAGCGAACTTTCGCTTGCGATTAAGGACGCGATTTCGGTTGTCAAAGCAGCCGGCTTTGATCTAATCGTTGTGGAAACAAGCGGAATTGGGCAAGGGGATGCTGAAATTACTGAAATTTGTGACGTTTCGATGTACGTCATGACGAGTGAATTTGGTGCGCCTTCCCAGCTAGAAAAGATCGATATGATTGATTATGCCGATTTAATTGTCATTAATAAGTTTGAGCGTAAAGGTTCTGAGGATGCAAAGCGCCAGGTGCAGAAGCAATACCAAAGAAGCCGCATGCTGTTTGAAAAAGACTTAGATGAGATGCCTGTTTATGGCACGATTGCGAGCCAGTTCAATGACCCGGGAACGAATGCTGTTTTTGCGGCAATCATTGAAAAATTAAACGAAAAAGCCGGAATAGACTGGAAAACGAGTTTTTCCAAAACGGCCCTTGTTGAAAAACAAAATGTCATTATTCCGAATGAGCAGCGCTATTATTTACGAGAGGTTTCCGAAGCGGTGCGCAGCTATCATAAGAAGGCAGAGGAACAGGCTAATCTTGCGCGCAAGCTTTTCCAGCTTGAAGGAGCGATTCTTGCTGTTAAGGAGCAGGAGGCAAATGAAGAGGTGGTCGCTTCATTAGAAGCTATTAGGTCTACCGTTGAATCAAAGCTGACTGATGAAACGAAGAAAATCCTTGAAGGCTGGGGCTCTCTAAAGGAAAAATACGCAGGGGATCAGTTTGTCACGAAAATTCGCGATAAAGAAATTATCACTGTGTTAAAAACGAAGAGCCTTTCTGGATTAGCTATTCCAAAGGTGGCTCTTCCAAAATACAAGGATTACGGTGAGATTATCCGTTGGGTTTATAGAGAAAATGTTCCAGGCTCATTCCCTTATACGGCTGGCGTATTCCCGTTCAAGCGTGAAGGGGAGGACCCAAAAAGACAGTTTGCTGGGGAAGGAACACCGGAAAGAACGAACCGCCGTTTTCATTATCTGTCAAAGGATGATTCGGCAAAGCGCTTAAGTACTGCCTTTGATTCAGTCACCCTTTACGGAGAAGATCCGGATTACCGTCCTGATATTTACGGGAAGGTTGGGGAAAGCGGAGTCAGTATTTGTACATTGGACGATATGAAGAAGCTTTATGCAGACTTTGATCTTTGCCATCCATCGACATCTGTTTCCATGACCATCAACGGCCCTGCCCCGATTATCTTGGCGATGTTTATGAATACAGCCATTGAACAGCAAATCGAGGCAAAAGAAAACGAGCTTGGCCGAGTTCTAACGGCAGAAGAGTTCACAGAAGTCAGAGCGCGCACACTTCAAACCGTTCGCGGAACTGTTCAAGCTGATATTTTAAAAGAAGACCAAGGGCAAAATACATGTATTTTCTCAACTGAATTTGCTCTCCGCATGATGGGAGATATCCAGCAGTATTTTATCGACCAAATGGTGCGTAACTATTATTCTGTTTCGATTTCGGGTTATCATATTGCGGAAGCAGGAGCGAATCCGATATCGCAATTAGCGTTCACATTGGCGAACGGCTTTACGTATGTGGAGTACTATTTGAGCAGAGGCATGGATATTAACGACTTTGCACCGAATCTTTCATTCTTTTTCTCGAATGGGCTTGATCCGGAATATACGGTGCTTGGCCGTGTCGCACGCCGTATTTGGGCGACTGTGATGAGGGACAAATATGGTGCGAATGAGCGAAGCCAAAAGCTGAAATATCATATTCAAACGTCAGGGCGTTCACTGCATGCGCAGGAAATTGATTTCAATGATATTCGTACGACCCTGCAGGCTTTGATGGCGCTGCATGATAACTGTAATTCCCTTCATACGAATGCCTATGATGAGGCCATTACAACACCGACAGAGGAATCAGTACGCCGTGCAATGGCGATTCAAATGATCATTACGAAGGAGCATGGCCTCACGAAGAACGAAAATCCGCTGCAAGGTGCCTTTATTATTGATGAATTAACAGACCTTGTGGAGGAGCAGGTGCTTCAGGAATTCGAACGCATCAATGACCGCGGGGGCGTTCTCGGTGCCATGGAAACGCAATACCAGCGCGGAAAAATTCAAGATGAATCAATGCATTATGAAATGAAGAAGCATACTGGCGAGCTTCCGATTATCGGGGTCAATACGTATTTAAATCCGAACCCGCCGTCTGAAGAAGACATGGACAATATGGAGCTGGCTAGAGCCACACAAGAAGAAAAAGAAACACAAATCCAAAATCTCCGCAGCTTCCAAGAGCGCAACAAAGACAAAACAGAAGAAGCCATCAAACGCTTAAAGGAAACGGCTGTTACGGGCGGCAATATTTTTGCAGAATTGATGGAAACCGTCCAAGTCGCAAGCCTTGGCCAAATTACACGTGCTCTGTATGAAGTCGGCGGACAGTATAGAAGAAATATGTAGGTTATTGTGAAAAAAGCCCGCTGAATTGGTTTCAGCGGGCTATTAAGAATTGTTGAATAAATTCAGTTATAAATATATAGCATTGGCCAGCAAGGAATAAAGATAAGACGGATGCTGACGAAAACCAATTTCCAAACCGATCAAAATAACACGATTGTCTTTTTCCGCTGTCATAACAGGCTGTCCCTGCGCCTTTTCGTAGCCTGGCCAATAACCGGATATGAGAGAATTAGGAGCCTTTGAGTATGTGGCAACTACTTCAGCCCCTTTTGTATTCGTAAACCAAACGGGACGATAGACAAATCCTATGCTACCGGATGAATACCCGTATGTGAGCGGGCTTTGTAAATAATTGATATTTAAAATGGCGTGGTTATTGGATTCGTCTGTTTGAATGCCGACCTTCGTTAAGCCCAAAGGTTTTTTGATAGATTTGGCTGCCCCTGCCCCAATTCCGATAAATCGCCCGCCCCG
>NZ_JBALNX010000032.1:36175-66843 GCF_036962035.1 Bacillus sp. JJ1773 | reverse complement strand
GTCTTTTGCTTGAGGCCCGCAGGATGCGGGTCATGCAGACGTTGCCACAGGACGTGGCGTTCTTAGTCGGCGAGCCCCTAGGCGCTGAAGCTGGACAAATAGAAATGCGGAAGCACCTTGCTTATTGATACTTCACAAACAAAATAGCGCTAGGGCGTAACCTAGCGCTTTACATCGTAAAAAATCCATTTATTCATTTGGAGCCAACATAGTTAGAGAAACTCTTCCTTTATTTTTATCAACAGAGTCGACCCAGACGGTAACAACATCGCCGACAGAAACAATATCTAGTGGATGCTTAACAAATTGGCGGCTTAATTTAGATATATGAACAAGCCCATCCTGCTTTACTCCGATATCAACAAAAGCGCCGAAGTCTACGACATTACGGACAGTCCCTTGAAGCTCCATACCCGCATTTAAATCCTCCAGCTGTAGAACATCCTTCTTTAATAGCGGTGTCGGCAAATCATCACGCGGGTCTCTTTCCGGTCTGACAAGTGCATCAATAATATCCTTAAGCGTAAGCTCTCCTATCCCTAATTCTGCAGCTGTTTCGGCAACATTTAATTTTGAAAGTGAATCCTTTAATGCTGCTGTTCCTAAATCGCTTGTTTTAAAACCTTGTTTATCAAGCAATTTTATGACCTCTGGATAGCTTTCGGGATGGATACCTGTACGATCTAGCGGTTCCTTTCCATCTATAATTCTTAGGAAACCGATAGCCTGCTCATATGTTTTCGCTCCTAGGCGCGGAATTTTTTTAAGCTGTTTGCGAGTTGAAAATTTCCCTTCTTCCTCCCGCATCTTCACTATATTATTGGCGACCGTCTTGGAAAGCCCCGCAACATATTGGAGCAAGGAAGAAGAAGCTGTATTAACATTTACACCTACTTGGTTTACAGCCGTTTCTACAACAAATGTTAAGGATTCCGATAATCTCTTTTGTGAAACATCATGCTGGTATTGCCCTACTCCAACAGACTTCGGGTCAATTTTCACTAGCTCTGCTAACGGGTCCTGTAAGCGGCGGGCAATTGATACAGCACTTCTTTCCTCTACTTGTAAATCTGGGAACTCTTCTCTGGCCAGATTAGAAGCCGAATATACACTAGCTCCCGCTTCATTTACGATAAGATAGTAAACTTCTTCTTTAAGCTCTTTTAAAATATCGGCAACAAACTGTTCAGTCTCTCGCGAAGCAGTACCATTTCCAATGGCGATCATCTTCACTTGAAACGTGTGAATGACATCAATAATTTGTGCTTTTGCCTCTCGCGCCTTCGAAACAGGAGGATGCGGATAAATGACCGCTATCTTCAGAACTTTCCCTGTTTCATCTACGACAGCAAGCTTACATCCGGTTCGATACGCTGGGTCCACTGCTAGAACAACTTTTCCTTTCAATGGCGGCTGCAGTAATAGCTTCCTTAAATTTTCTGAGAAAATCATGATAGCCTGCTCTTCTGCTTTTTCCGTTAATTCATTTCTTATTTCTCTTTCAATGGATGGCTGAATTAAACGTTTGTAACCATCCTCATAGGCCTCTTGAACAATGGACGATACTTTCGACTTTTCATTCTTAATCCACTTTTTATGTAAATATTTCAAAATAAAATCAGTATTCGGTTTAAGGCTGATTCGTAAAATCTCTTCCTTTTCACCGCGGTTTAATGCCAATGTACGGTGCGGGACGATTTTTGAAATGGGCTCTTCGTATTCATAATACATTTCAAAAACCTTTTTCTCATCCTTTGATTCGTCCTTCACTGTTGATTCAACCGTTCCAGTTTTTGCTGTTTGCTCGCGAATCCATTTTCTGCTGTCTGCATCATCGGATACCCATTCTGCAATAATATCCTTCGCGCCAGTGATGGCTTCCTCAACAGAATTTACTTCTTTTTCTTCTGAGAGGAATTCCTTTGCCTTGTCCACGGGAGATTCTGTTAATGGAAAGATTAGCATCCATTCCGCAAATGGTTCTAAGCCTTTCTCCTTCGCGATCGTTGCTTTCGTTCGGCGCTTCTGCTTATAAGGGCGATATAAATCCTCTATTTCCTGCAGCTTTTCTGCAATCTGTATGTGGTTTCTTAATTCATCTGTAAGCT
Source organism: Bacillus sp. JJ1773 (assembly GCF_036962035.1). Classification (NCBI taxonomy): domain Bacteria; kingdom Bacillati; phylum Bacillota; class Bacilli; order Caryophanales; family Bacillaceae; genus Bacillus; species Bacillus sp. JJ1773. The sequence goes on along the minus strand of NZ_JBALNX010000032.1, from coordinate 64,735 downwards.
TTCCTTGCTCATCAATTAATCGAATAACTTCCTCTTTTCGCTGTTCAAGATTTTGTATGTATTGCCAGCGCTCCATAATGTCACGAATTTGAACCTCGTCTAAAGCGCCAGTTTGTTCTTTACGATAACGGGCAATAAAGGGGACCGTGTTTCCTTCTTCCAGAAGGCCGATTGTGTTTCTAACTTGTTTTACAGATACCGATTGTTCTAATGCTATTTTTTCTAAAACTTGATTATTATTTACGATAGTTGTTTCCAAAATTTTACCCCCAGCCATTAAGTCTTGTTTTTCATTTTACCAAATTCTTGATTAAGTTTCATATGGGACACTCCGTCTTCAAAAAAAAAGAAGCTTACCTAGACAACTAGGCAGCCTCATACCGCAAATATTAAGTATTTGTTTAATCCTGATTGGCTGATTCTGCGTGAATAGCTTCCTGCAGTTTTTTTATAGCTCGTCTTTGGAGTCTTGAAACGTGCATCTGTGAAATTTGTAATTTTTCCCCCGTTTCCTTTTGACTCATGTTTTCTAAATATGTGTATTGGATGATTTGTTTCTCTCTCTCGGTTAGCACATGTAAAGCTTTTTCCAGTACAAGCATTTGATTGATCTTTTCATAGCCCTTATCCACCTGACCCACTATATCATGTAAGGTCACAGTTCCACCTTCTGAATCAGCATCAATTGAATGATCAACGGAAAGGGCCTGATAGCTTTTTCCCATTTCAAGGGCTTCTAGAACCTCTTCCTCCTCAATGTCTAATACTTCCGCAATTTCGTTCATTTTCGGAGACCTTTGGAGTTTAACTGTTAACTCCTCGATCGTTGTTTTAATTTTCGGTCCTAGCTCTTTTATCCGGCGGGGCACATGAACACTCCATGTTTTATCACGTAAAAATCGCTTAATTTCTCCGATAATAGTCGGGACTGCAAATGCCTCAAAATTCTTCCCAAAGGTTTCATCATATCGGCGTATAGCTCCCAGCAGTCCAATTAGCCCAACTTGAGTTATATCTTCATGAAAGGCTTTTCCCCTTGAGTATTTTCGTGCAATGGATTCGACTAAGTTCTGATAGTATAACACGAGTGAATTTAGAGCTTCTTCATCTTGGTGCTGCTGATAAGCTTTGATGAGCTGGTTGATTTCACCCTTTGATTTTTGATTAGGTCGAGAGTGCTTTAGCATCCATCTCCACCTGCTCTCCTTCTAGGTATTTAATCATGAATACCGTCACACCCTCTTTATCATGGATTCTAACTTCATCCATTAAAGACTCAATTAAGTACAGCCCCAAACCCCCTTCACGCAAATATTCAATGGAATCTGTCTGTTGATACCGTCCAATCCCTTGCCTGGCGGATAAAAAGTCAAAGCTTTTGCCATTGTCGGCAACCATTACTTCCAGCCGGTTTTCATATAACCCGAAACCAACGACCACTTCACCATGTTCTTCCTCTTTATAGGCATGCTGTACAGCATTTGTACACGCCTCACTTACGGCAATTTTCAAATCCTCAATTTCGTCAAATAAAAAACCCATCCGGCTTGCAATTCCTGATAGGGTAAGCCGAACCACATTCACGAATTCAGCTTTTGCAGGGACCTTAATTTCAATATAATCAAACGATTGATTCATTCTCTTCACCTTCATTCTGGCTGGAAATATCAATAATATTGGCGAGACCAGTCATTTTGAAAAGCCTCAATAAACGCTGAGATAATCCAACTATCCGAAGCTTGCCTTGATTGGAGCGTATATTTTTAAACACACCAACAAACACTCCTAGCCCTGTGCTATCTAGGTAGGATACATTAGATAGGTTAATGATCATTTCTATTCCTTCTTTTTCTGAAAGAGGAAATAGCCTCTCTCTAAGCTTTGGTGCAGTAAACGCATCAATCTCACCCTGAACAATCACATTCATTTGATTTCCCTGCTCGTGAATTTTTAATGACATATTCATAACTGACCCACCTTTTTGCATATCAATTTGGATATTTACTTCCCTGTTTGCTGAATGAATAAACCGTTTTATTTATATTTTTTAAAATGATTATTAACAGTTTAGCAGAAATATTGGATGGGTAAAGGAAGGTAACGGTTGGAGAGCCTTATCAAATAAAAATGGCAAGCATTTAGAATGCTTGCCGCGGGTAGATGTAATAATAATTAAAATAAATAAAAGACCAATTGTCCTACACACAAAAAATAAAAACGCCCTTATGGAAAGAGCGTATTTTGTATTAAAATTCGATGAGCCCTAAGCTAATCTGAACGGCTTCATCCACTTTTTCCATCATTTCGTCATCGAGATGGGTAATTTTATCGGTTAAGCGCTGTTTATCGATTGTTCGAATTTGTTCTAAAAGAATTACCGAATCTCGTTCAAAACCATAGCGCTTCGCATCAATTTCAACATGAGTAGGCAGCTTAGCCTTCTGAATTTGAGCAGTGATTGCAGCAACAATTACTGTGGGACTAAACCGATTCCCGATGTCGTTTTGGATGATCAGCACTGGACGGACGCCACCTTGTTCTGAACCAACAACTGGGGATAGGTCTGCAAAATATACGTCACCACGTTTGACAATCAAGGGATTACCCTCCGCTTACTAGACGTTCAACTGTGTTTTCTGCCTCGAATTCTGCAAGAAATGCTTCAGATGCAATCGTCAAGTTTATTTTCGCCATCTCCATATAACCACGTCTCATGGCCTCACGAATTTGTCTCTTTTTTCGCTCGCGCAAATACATTTTGGTTGCTTGATAAATGAATTCACTCCGATTTACGTTTTCCTGCTTTACAAAGCCATCTAACTCGGTTACAAGATGTTGCGGTAATTTCACCATAATCTCTGTTGTTGCGCTGGACTCAGACACAAACAAACACCTCCACCATCACTACACACCATTTTATATCTACCATTTTTAATATTAACATCAATCTGACCTCATGCAAAGGGGGTTTATCAATTCTTCTCTATTATCCGCCAAAAAATTATTCTTTTATGCATAAAGCTCTGCTTTCTTATTGAAGAAAATTAAATTTTCCCTAATTCCCTTTCAACTAAGGTCAGTTCAATGTAATCCCATTCTAGAGAAGGCTGTTAATGATCTTTGAAACTTGCCCATTTTTCTTATATACTCTAGGAATTCTTGCACCGATCATACAAGTGATCTCATAATTAATAGTTCCAAGTCTCCTTGCAATGTCATCGGCAGTAATTTTTTCTTTTCCTTGCTGTCCTATAAGGGTGACATCAGTACCAACAGGCAAATCAGCTGGAAGCTTAATCATACATTGATCCATGCATATTCTGCCGACAATCGGTGCTCTTTTTCCATCTACCAGTACATCCTGCCCCTGGAGCTTACGTGTCCATCCATCAGCATACCCAATTGGCAGCGTACCAATCCATTCATCTTCCTGCGCTTCATAGGTAGCACCGTAGCTAATCTTCTCCCCTTTTTTCACCTTTTTAACATTCACAACCTTCGTATTGAGAGTAAAGGCAGGTTTTAAAGGAAAAGGAAGGGTGGGCTCCATTTCTACGGACGGCATTAATCCATACATGGCAATCCCCATTCTGACAGCATTTAAATGCGCTTCCGGAAATTTTAACGATGCTGCACTATTACTTGTATGAATCAATTCAGGTTTTTTCTTCAGCCATGAAATCATTTCATTAAAACGTTCCAACTGCATATTGTAATATGCAGGATCAATCTCATCAGCTGTCGCAAAATGAGTAAAAACCCCTTCTATATGGAAGGCATGACTTTTGGCAACAACAATCTCAATCTCCTCAAGCTCCTTCCCTCTTCTTATTCCTATTCTTCCCATTCCGGTATCTAGTTTTAAATGGATCGTTAATTTTTGATTAGATCCAACGTAATGCTTTGCTCTTTCAAGCCATTCCAGCTGGAAGACTGTCAATGTGATATTTTGTTCAATGGCAATCTCCGCATCCTCTGGACGGCTTGCACCGAGAACAAGAATCGGTGCGGTAATGCCCTTTTTCCTTAAGGAAAGCGCCTCATCCAGTATGGCTACGGCAATATAGTTGGCACCTGCCTCTAACGCTGCCTTGGCAACCTCTGCATCCCCATGTCCATACCCATTGGCCTTGACAACAGCAAAGATCTTAACGACATCCTGTACATGCTTTCTCAATTCCTCAACATTATATGCTATATGATCCAAATTAATTTCCGCCCAAGTATCTCTATAAAAAGCTGTTTGACAATCTGCAACTTTGGCCATCATTTGAACACCCTTTTTTCTTTTTTATATGTCGATTATCGACTCCCTTCGACACCTTTGTCAATTAATTTTCCAACTTTTCAGGAATATCTGCATATAAAAAAGGCCCTTATTCAGAGCCCATAAAGAAATTATTTTACTGTACTTTCTTGAACGGACCTTGCAACCTCAACTAGTTCTTTTTCTGTCAGGTCATTTGAGGCAATCACATAGTCGACCCCTTGATACGTCCATTTAATTGTATTATTAGATAAAGCACCTATCGTAAAGCCTAAATCTACTGGCTCGCCGCTTACCGTTGTGTAAGAGGAAACCGGCATAACATTGGCTTTTTCTTGTACGATTGTGAAAGATTTTTCTCCATCATATGTTAAGACAACTCGTTTGCCGTTATCCGTTGTAATGGCCTTCTCATCAACTAAATCAGCACCTGGGAATTCAGAAGGGTATTTGACCGAGAACTCTTCGCTGCCCACTTCCGCTAATACAGGAACAGATAGTTGAGCACTAGTCATGTTCTTCTGCATATCAAAATCTTTCTTATCAAAGGCGGCATTAAATTTAACTTCAGTGAACTCAACCTTTACAAGGGTGTTTTTATCCGTGTCCATGACCTTCACACTCACTGGAGCTAAGTCAGATTTCTTTAACGTGATTTCTTGGGTAGGAAGCATTTGGTTATTTTGATATCTTGTTTTCGTTTCAAAAACGTAATGATCCTTGGTCGCAGTGAATTTAGCCTCTTTATCCTCAACAATATCCTTCACTAAAGACTCATAAAGGTAGGCCTGACTGCTGTTTTTTGGCCATTCGCTTTGAAAACGGAAGCTTTTATTCAGTGCTGGTGTCAGAACAAAAACCCCCTCATCATTGCGCAGAATCATTTGGCTTTGATCCTTTTGGGCATTTTTCAAATTGACACGGTAGTAGGATGGATTTTTATGCCAAACCTCAATGTCATACACCTGTGGTTCAGTTCCCATTTCTAATGTCATCTTCGCGTTTGCCTTGTAACTCTTTAATTCCTCAACTTTCCCATTCAGATCCTTCACTACAGCTTCCTTGGATTTCGTTCCGCAAGCAGACAACGCTATCACTGCCAATATCCCGATTAGCAGCATTAACCACTTTCTCCTCATTCCTTCAACCCCTTTTGCCTCTATTCAGTGTATTGTCCAGCCACAGCACCTAAGTCATTTTTCAACAAAATCCATCTACCTTGTTGCTAAACAATTCTTTGGCAACTAGATCAACTTTCCTTGATGAATATCTGACTTAGTTTTGCGCTAATCGTGGAGGAGGTAAAGGATAGACGAATGTGGATATGAAAAATGAATCCCCTTGTCTAGCCTTGTCTCTCCTATTGCACTATGAATATATGAGACAACCATCTGGAATATGCTAGGTTGAATGACAAGCTTTTTGCTTTTTTACTTACACCTTTTCAATGATGACCTGAGCCACTGCATACTCTTTACTGTGAGAAATGGAAAGGTGTACACCCTTTTGAATCGGCTTGGACACATAAGGCTTCCCCTTTTCATCCTTTTCAATTTCAATATCTAAAAAGGAAAGGCTTCCTCCAATGCCTGTCCCCATTGCTTTAGAGAAGGCTTCTTTTGCTGCGAATCGCCCCGCCAAAAATTCTGTCTTTCTTTCTAAAGGTAATGTCTGAAATTTAGCGGTTTCTTTCGGTGTTAAAATCCTTTCCGCAAATTTCACTTGCCTTTCAAATATTTTTTTTATTCGATTAAGCTCTACAATATCTATACCAATTCCAGTAATCATCTTTGATCATCCTTCTATTTCATTTAATATTTGCATAAACAATAATATAAGAATAGCAAGTCATTGTGTTTTTCTAATATATTAAATAGCATGTTCATTTCCATTTTAGGCTATGATGGAGAGAAAGTAGAGAAAAGAGGGGCCATATGTTTATACGGACGGAAAGCTTTAAAGAATTTCTGCGATATTATCCAGTGGTTTCAATCATTATTGCCATTCATATTGTTCTTTACTTCATATCCGTTTTCCCGTTGCTCCCCAACTTATGGCTTTATGAACATTTCGCCGGGGTAAACCTTTATATTTCGGAAGGGGAATACTGGCGTCTAGTCACACCGATTCTCATGCATGGCGATTTGCCGCACGTGATTTTTAATAGCTTTTCCCTTGTCCTTTTTGGTCCTGCTTTGGAGCGTATGCTAGGAAAGGGAAAATTCATCTTCGTGTATTTTATAGCTGGAATGGCCGCGAATGTCGCGACACTCTTTTTGGAACCCTTAACCTATATACATGTCGGTTCAAGCGGAGCGATCTTTGGATTATTCGGATTTTATGCTTCTGTCATTATGTATAGAAAAGATTTAATGTCAAAGGCAAATTCTCAACTTATATTGACTATCACCATCATCGCCTTGATTATGACGTTTTTGCAGCCAAATATCAATGTTACGGCCCATTTTTTCGGGCTGCTAGCTGGCTTTTTGTTAGGTTTAGCCTTGCTGCCACATAAGCAAAGACCAAACATAAGATTCAACTTTAACCTAGGAAAAAAACATCCTGCATCTTTCAAAGGAGTATCAGCTCCAAAATTAATGATATGGTGCGGCATTATCATTTTGGCGATATTAGGATTACTATTCAGGTAACATAAGATTACTAAATGAAAAAGCGATGTCATTATGGAATCGAAATGGCATCGCTTTTTTTATTAATGATGATATTGTCTCTTTTCGACCTTTTAAATGCAAAAGCAAGCAGGATTGCCCCTATCGTAAGCCCTATCGTCATTCCTAATTGAAAAATCAGCAAAAGGAACTGGCTATCAAAGATAAAGCCTACAAATCCAATCATGCAAAATAAGCTTGTTAAGTAAAATGATACTCTAATTCCTAAATGTATTCCTTTCCCTTTAAATATCATTCCAAGGAATAATGTAGACAGCCCTAAAAATAAGCTCCACCCAAGCATGTTGATCGCAAATGAAAAAGACCGGGGATTAAATTTAAAAATTACTTTTTACGGTCGCATGCCACCGTTCTAATAATTCCTTTTCTTTCATATAATCCATGCCTGCTTTACGTTCAATGTCTACCGCCCGGCTAGAGTCCCATTCTAACGTATCACGAATGGTGTCTGCCAAAGAGCGAAATGTTAGACCTTCATTTACTGCTTTTTCTATGTTTAGTGCAAGGAACCCGGGCATATTTAATTTATCAGGGAGCCACAAAGGCATTTCAGTCCAATATTTCACTTGATTGTTATCTAAAAACTCTTCATCGACCCATGTTAAGATAGCATCACTCTTACTGACTGATTTACATTTCTCAAGAAAATCTCCCATTGTCAACGTATCATTTGGTCCAGTTACGTTGAAAACACCTGATTTTCTTCTCTCAACCATGTTGATGATCCCTGTTGCCAGATCTCTTACATCGATTAATTGAATTTGTTTATCTGGGCTCCCAGGAGCAAACACTTCCCCACCTTTAGCTACTCTTTGAACCCAGTAGGTGAAACGATCGGAATAATCATGTGGGCCAACAATCAAACCCGCACGAATGAACAAAGCTCTATTAGGCATTACCTCTTCAATCACTTGCTCACATGAGTACTTTAAGGGGCCATAATATTCGTTATATAAGGGACCAGCTATGCCTTTTGTAATTTCCTCTTCCTTCTCCTTTGAGATTGTAAGCACAGGATGATTTTCATCAATACCTATTTTTGTTAAGTCCGTATAAACGGAGGCACTAGAAATGAAGGTATAGTGCTCCGTTACATCAGATAATAGTTCTGCTGATTCTCTCACGATTCGTGGTATAAAACCACAAGTGTCGATAACTGCATCCCACTTTTTCCCCTTCAATGCTTCCAGGTTCCCATTCCTGTCACCAATAAGCGTGTCAACATCAGGAAACAAATTAGGGTTTTCTTTTCCCCGATTAAAGAGTGTTACCTGATGTCCCTTTTCTAAAGCAGCTTCGACAAGATATCGTCCCAAAAACCTTGTTCCCCCAAGTATTAATAATTTCATCTAAACCTCCTATTATTAAAAGCTTAAAGTTTATGTATTGCCCGTAACTATACCTATTCTTCATAACTAAAATCATTCCCTTTTTACCTTTAGCAAAGAAAAAAAACAGTGAAACTCACTGTTTTTTATGGAATAATCTATTCATTATTTTCCTTGAGCACCTTACCCCAATTGCTTAATTCTGCAACCTGTCTAATACCGCCTTCTAATTTCTCATCAACAACACTTGCATCATTAATATGTCTAATTATCATCTCATTTGCCTGTTCAAAAATAGCTTGTGTTTCGCTTATTTCGCTCATCACATCATTTGAATATTCTCTTTGCTCTTCGATTGTGCCAATCACATCTTTTACCTCAGATTGGACGTTATTAAACACTGTTAAAATGTAGTTTATTTTACTTGTCGTGTCAGTACTAAGCTGAATCCCATTTTCGATTAACCCTGTGCTCATCTTTGTCGATTGCAGTGAGTCCTCAATATCTTTTTGGATATTCTGTGTCAGGACGCTTATATTATGGGTGCTTTCCGCTGTATTTTCAGCAAGCTTTCTTACCTCTTCAGCGACAACAGCAAACCCCTTACCATGTTCCCCCGCTCTTGCAGCTTCAATGGAAGCGTTAAGCGCCAATAAATTCGTTTGATCAGCAATTTCCTTTATCACTTTGACGATAATCTCAATTTCTTTCGATCTTTCATTTAACTGATTCATTTTAACGGATGTCTCATGTAGCTGGTCACCTAATTTGGCAATGAGTCCTTCAACTTTACTAACAGAATCCCTTCCCTCTTCTGAGATTTTCACCATATCTACAGTTGATTCAAATAAATTCTGACCCTTTTCTTGCAGGCCAAGGGATTTATCATAGGACATCTGGCTAATAATGTTTACTTTATCAAACCGTTCATTTATTTTTCCGACTAATTCGCCCAAGACATCGTGCTGCCCATTTACCTTTTCATGCTGTTCAATGGCAATTGTTAATTCACTATTAAAGCCCTCAATGAAATCGTTAAGATACTCCTCATTTTGCTGTGCCTTTTCAAAAATAACCTTCAAGCGATTTTTTAATTCTGTGTTTTCTTCTGTCAATTGAATATTTCTCTTCTTAGTCGTAAACAAATAAAATCCCCTCCTGAGTCACAATTATCCAATTCGACCACCTTCAATAGAACGCCTTTCAACCTTCCCCTCAATAGCCGAGAATTGGGTAAAGCTCACTCGAAAGAGGGTTAAGCACCATAAAGAAAACTAGTCCATTATTACTATCGGTTAAAATTCTAAATTTTTAAATACGAAAAGCACCTAATCGGCGCTTAATTTCGTATAGGAATACCATTTATAAATATCATTTATATCCTGTTTCTCCAAATCTACAACCGTACCGCCTGTTCCGCCTGAACCAGACATAACTACTGCAGTAACAGTCCCTAGCTCTTTCCCTCTTTGAAAATAGCTTTCTTTTATATTCAAAGACTGAATTCGATTTCTTTTCATAAAAACTGTTGTTTTATTTACTGCACGATATCTTAAAATCAACTGTAATTCATCAATTCCCCAGCCCGCATCTTTATACTTAACAAACGCCCAAGCAATAGATAGGAGAACAAACAACAGAGCCAAATACCCCCAAGGTCTGAAAAAGATAACGGGTACTGCCGCAATCGGTAAGCTATACAGAAGCCCTCTAAACATATACCGTTTTAATGCTCGGCTCGGTGCAGATTCGATAACAGACTTAAATGAATAATCATTTAAATAAGGAGTTAATATGTTGGCAATGCGTTCTTTTTTGATAATTGGAAGTATCATGACCCGCGCACTTTCCTGATCAATAGCAGACCCGCCTGCACTTTCTAAAAATACGGTTCCAAATCCAAGAGGCTGTCTAATTAAATTTTCTGATATCCGAATGGCTTGAATCCGGTGTAGAGGGATCGTAATCTGACGCTTCTCTAAAAGTCCTCTCGTTATGATAAGGTCCTCTCCTACGTTCTTTACTGTAAAACCAGCATATTTTACCATAGTCCCTACCAACGCAGCCACCCATGCAATCAAAAACCCTATAAACACTAGAATACTAATAAAAAGGACCCCGTTTGAAATCACATCCTCCAACCCGTTAAACAGTCTTTCATAAGGGATCATTTCTTCAAATTGGAAAACGAAAGCAAAACACGCGGAAAAAACAACACCGACTCCTCCAGAGGTAGACGCCATAAGCAAGAGCTCACCCGGGGTAATTTTATAAAGTATTTTCTCTTGAGTGTCTTTAACAGACACCTCTGCATCGGTTTCCTTTTTTTCGTTTTTTGCGGAAAAAAGAATGTGCTGAATTTGATTTGCCTCTTCCTTTGAAATGGCGGTTAATACAGCTTCAGCTTCCCCTTTGCTGCTTGAACCGGCCGTTTCCACCTTCACTCTTACAAGACCAAATGGACGATGCAAGATCCCTTCCGATAAATCAAGACTCTGAATGCGATCAAGTGGAATATATCTTTTCTTTCTAACAAATACACCGTACTCTATCCTGAGCTCTCCCTCTTCTAGCCGGTACGTGAATCTCAGCCAGGATATGATTCCAGCGATTAGGATGAAAACGATAATAACAACTGAAATAATAAGTTGAATACTCCCATCCCTGCTTCCAAAAACAACAAAAACAAGAAATGGAATAATTAAATCTTTCAATTGCTTTAAAAAATTTACAACTGCTGAAATCGGGTGCAGTCTTCTTGGCTCAGACATCTTCATCAGCCACCCTTGCCAGCTTAGAAATGAAAAATCTTAGTTCCTCCGCCTCATTCATATCCAAAGCCGGAATTTCATGTACAGTCGCAGCAGTTGAAATGGCCACGGTGGCTAAACCGTATTTTCGCAAAATCGGTCCTTGCCGGGTATCAACATGCTGAACCCTAATCATCGGCACGAGAGTCCTTTTGATGACGAACACTCCATGCTGAAGCTCGATTTCATTTTCCCTTACCTCATACCGCCAACGCTTCCATCTCAAAGTAGGGATGAGCATAATCACTAAATACATATCGATAGCAAATAAAATAAGGGCAACGGCAATCATCCACATTGGCCAATTAAATATAATGGTAAGAGCAATAACTCCTCCAGCTAGCAATAATGAAAAAAACGAATGAATTGCACCGGAAATCCTCCAGACTGTTAATCCTCTTTCGGATATCCTTCTTTGCGGTTCTAAAACCATATGGTACCTCCTAAACTTAGAGCTAAGTATCATTACGTTAATAGTACTAAATAGGATTCAAAATCTAAAATTATCTAACTTGAAATGAATAACTTCCTCAATCGTCGAACATTCGTTCTTTAACTCTGATTAAACATTATTTATAATGGAAAATATGGTATTGGACAAAATTTTAGGAGTGAAATTTATGAAAGGTCAAGCTACACCCTATTTATTTTTCAACGGAAATGCAAGGGATGCACTTGAATATTATAAAGAAGTATTCGAAGGTGAGATTTTAAATTTACAAACCTTTGGCGATGCGGATTATCCAACTCCGCCAGATGCAGACAACCGAATCATGCATGCACAATTTAAAAAAGATGATTTATTCTTTATGGCTTCCGATTCCTTTTCAGATGGCGATGTTCAAATCGGCAATCAGATTTCGTTAGTTCTGGAGTTCGAATCAGAAGATGAAATCCAAAAGGTTTATGACCGATTAAGTAATAAAGGTTCGGTTTTAATGGAGCTTCAAGATACTTTTTGGGGAGCGAAATATGCAAAAGTGAAGGATGCTTATGGAATCGTGTGGGATTTAAACATGACAAAAGCTTAATCCTTAAAAAAGAAGAAGAGAGCATTGCTCTCTTCTAACTTAACGGTAATTATTAGAATTGCTTCGATTGCTGCCATTATTGCTGTAGCGCTTTCCTGAAGATCCTTGGCGAGATCTTACTGGCGCGCTCTGTCTTCCTCTTTGGCCTCCGTAAGATTTGCTGCGATCGTCTTGTCTGCGCTCCCTTTTTGCAGGCATTGGCTTTTCTTCCGTTAACTTAACAGGAGTTGTGTCAGGTTCCTTCGTCAGCATTTTTAGTACGGCCTGAACAATAATCGTTGCATCCTGCTGCTCTAGTAATTCTTCTGCTGCCTGCTTATAGTATTGAAGATTGTTCGATTCCACCGATTGCAGAATACGCTCTACAACCGCTTTTTGCTGTCCTTCAAGAGCCTCATCTAATGTTGGCGGCTTCATTTTTTCTATTTTTCTTTTTGTTGTTCTTTCAACGACCTGCAAGTAAGACTTTTCTCTTGGGTTAATAAAGGTCATTGCCACTCCCGACTTCCCTGCACGTCCTGTACGTCCAATTCGGTGTACATAGCTTTCAGGGTCCTGCGGAATATCAAAGTTATATACATGAGTAACTCCAGAGATGTCCAATCCGCGGGCTGCTACATCAGTCGCAACAAGAACATCAATTGAGCCCTCTTTAAATTTCCTTAGAACTGAAATGCGTTTCGCCTGGCTTAAGTCCCCGTGAATGCCTTCCGCGTTATAGCCTCTTAGGTTTAATGCTTCTGCAAGCTCATCAACACGGCGTTTTGTCCGTCCGAACACGATAGCGAGCTCTGGCGATTGAATATCCAGAAGTCTTGTCAAAATATCAAATTTGCTTCTTTCCTGTACTTCCAGATAGTATTGTTCAATTAAAGGAACTGTTACCTCTTTTGTCTTCACACGTACAATCTGCGGGTCCTTCATAAACCGTTCAGCCATTCTTTGAATTGGAGGCGGCATCGTTGCTGAGAACAACAACGTTTGGCGCTCCTCCGGAATTTGAGCAAGAATCGCTTCAATGTCCTCAATAAAGCCCATATTCAACATTTCATCTGCCTCATCTAGAATAGCAGTTTGAACATTTTCAAGATGCAATGTTTTCCGGTTAATATGATCCAATATTCGGCCAGGAGTTCCCACAATTATATGTGGACGGTTTTTCAAAGCGCGGATTTGACGGTTAATATCTTGACCGCCATAAATGGCTAATACTTTCGTTCTTTTTCCATAGCCGATTTTATATAATTCTTCAGATACTTGAATTGCTAGCTCGCGTGTAGGAGCAATAATAATTCCTTGGATGACATCTTTTTCATAATCTATTTTATCAATCATCGGTATTCCAAACGCTGCCGTTTTTCCTGTACCCGTTTGTGCTTGTCCGATTAAATCTTTATTTTCTAAGCTTAACGGGATCGTTTGCGCTTGAATTGGTGTAGCTTCTTCAAATCCCATTCGCTTCAGGGATTTCATCGTTGCAGGGCTAATTCCCAGATCTTGAAACTTTGTCACTGTTTTCTCTCCTTCTAAAAAAAACTAATCTAATTTCTGTATATATTCACATTCAATTAATCCTACTTGAAAGTGAAAAAAGACATTCTCCAATAGGAGTATGTCCAGGTTTCATGAGAAGTTCCTTTTGGCACTTTGTTGATAATTTTATCATTTTATAAAGGTGTTTGCAATGAATGCAGAAAAGAGAACCCTTTTTAAGCAGGTTCTCTCTTCAATAGAAAGTGATAAATTTCGGAAAAAAGATTTTCTCTTTCCTCACAATGGCAAATGAGATGTTTTGACTCTTTAAGATAAATGAGCTTCTTCGCCGAGGTCCCAATCCTGTGGTATAAATATTGTGCACTCTTTGGCGGAACAACACCATCACACTCCCCTTGGGCGATAAGGGTTGGGATTTCAATCTTTCCTAAAATCGGTCTGATTGCAGCAACAAGTCTTCGAAATTGGAGCGTAGCCGTAATAGGAGTAGCTAATATTTTTCTTTTATATCTCATAAACATTTCATTTTCTGTTAATCGACCGCGAAAAGCGTCTTTTGCCATCTCACCAATATCTAAGAGCAGCTGCTTAGGATTTACATAATAGGCCGCTGCACTAAGTAACACGAGCTTTGTCACAGGATAGTGGACAGCTAAGTAACTCGCAATCAGACCGCCCATTGAAAAGCCAATGACATACACAGTTTCACACTTCTCAATAAGCTGCTGCAATGCCTGTTCAGCATGTTCGATCCAATTTTTATATTCAATCCCTTTTAAGCTTAACGTATCTCCATGCCCTGGAAGTGTCGGAACTGCAATTTCCCAATTGGTCCGTTTCTTTAAATAGGATACAAGCGGCTCTACTTCAAAAGGTGCTCCCGTAAAGCCATGAATACATAAACATCCAATCACAAAAATCACCACCAGCCAAAATGTAGATAATCATATTTTACACCTATTTCTCGGAGCCATGCTGATTTTTGCTTTGGCAAATATTAATGAAATAAAAGCAAGCCTTACGCACTTGCACAAAGGTTTACAATAAAATCCTATTTTAGCTGTTAAACTTATCAGCTAATTCATGATTCATTCCACTCAATTGTTCAGCCATTTTGGCAATTTCTTGTGAAGCAATCGAAATATCAGCAAACGCCTTTTTGAATTCGTTCACATAATCACTGAAATGACCGATTCTTTTGTCTGTCAATTGTACACTGTCAACGGATTTTTCTAAAATCTTAATAATATTGTCGCTAGCATCCCTGAACATATGTATTTCTCCCACAATATATTGAAAGCTATTTTCAAATTTCTCAATCGTTATCTGTGTCGCTTTAATTTGTCCTTGGATGTGATCAAGAGCGTCTTCTGTTTGATGAGCCAACTTCCTTACTTCCTGTGCTACAATTGAAAATCCTTTTCCATGTACTCCTGCTCGGGCCGCTTCAATTGCCGCATTTAATGAAAGTATATTCGTTTGGTTAGATATCCCCCGGATTGAATTAACTATCTGTCCGATTTGTGCAGAACTTTCACTGAGTTCCTTGGCTAGCGCTTTTGTTGTATCAATTAATTCGACAACTCGATCAACTTTAGATAAGGCATTTGATGCATCTTGCTTGCCTTCCTCTACATGTGTAATCATGTGCTTAGAGGAAACTTGAATCTCAAGTATTTCTTCACGCATTTGCTCCACAACAATTTCCTTATCAGCAATGGTGGATGTTGTTTCTTCAACACTTGCCGCCAAAGTTGCAGAGGAATCTTTTAAGCTGGCTTGAAACTCTCCAATTTCACCCAGCTTCATCATCGATGAAGTATACGATTCTATATAGGTTTCTATTGCTATCTGCATGTCAAAGGAACAGAGCCGCTGAAATGAAGAATAGTATGTAAATACCTTTTCACTTGAATGGATTTCCTTCATTAACACAGAAAGGATTTCGTTTTGAAGTAGTGTGTAAGCACCTAAATACCATTGTGGAAATAAGCCTATCCGGTTATGAACACGGCCAATACTCTTCCGCCGGTTCACATATTTTTCTCCAATTTCCCCTGAGACCATATCAAGTAAATACTGTACAAACGCTTGTTTTAAACGGTCAATTGATGAATGCTGTTGGATAATGTCAAATAAATTAGGCATTGCTTGTACTTTCAAATAAAAGTTATCAACTATATCCTCAGCATTTTTTTCAATAATAGGACGAATCTGTACAAGATTCTCAATATCCGTGTCTGACAATCCTATAAATAATAGTTGAGAATATTCTTTACTGTTTTTTAATTCATCAATAGTGCTGCTAACAAAACTATTTTTGTTAAATGATACCTCTTGATCCTCTGCTTGTTCTATATTCCTTCTTTTTAAAAAACGCAGAGCTCCTTTTTCATTTGCTATTAAAGACTTGAATGGAATACCAATCAATTCATGTTCCCCCTATAGATGAAATTATCCGAAACATATTTGGAAAGTTGTACTGATGAATAAGACTTTAATAAAATATACCAGGAGAGACACCCTGTTATTTCATCGGTAATTCATTAGTTAAGCTTAATAATTATAATGTAAAAAACCTGAAACAGCGTTTATATTTTGTAAAGGTTATATTAAGATTATTAGCTATGTTAAACTTGATTTGTTGATTTCTTGAACCATTCACCTTCTTCATTTGTATAAGAGATAAAAGTGAAGTAAAGGGGAGTTTCATATGGGGAAGGGATTTTGATCGTGTTGATTCATTTTTCAATTAATAAGGATTGGGTTGTAAAAAGGAAAAATCCCCGTTTCGCTTGGAATAGGGATTTTTCCTTTTTAATGTGATATGGTTTCCGCTCAAACGAGTATTTTCAATAAGCGGAAACCAAAACGCTATAATCTCTCCCACTATTGGAGTGCTGCAACAATACTTTCTAGCTGCATGCCTCTAGACGCCTTTACTAATACAATCGTTTCCTTATCAACAAGCTTTTCAAGTTTTTCAATGAGAGGCTGTTTTTCGGCAAATGCGAAAACCCGATCTGCAGGCAATTTCGTTTTGGCCCCTTCTGCAATCCATTCGCCCAGCTTTCCGAACGTAAACACATAGCCGATTTTTTCAGGTTCAATGGATTCACCCATTTTTAAATGATACTCCTTTTCTTGTGGCCCTAATTCAAGCATATCACCAAGAACAAGAATTTTATTTTTGTACCCTGGCAGATGGGAAAGGAGTTCGATCGCTGCATGCATAGAGGTTGGACTCGCATTATAAGCATCATTGATTATTTTTTCGCCTTTTTTGCCTTGTAAAAGCTCGGTTCTCATATTTGTTAGCTTGAGCCCTGCAAATCCTTCATTCATTTTTTCAAAAGGAATACCGAAGTGACTGGCAACTGTCATCGCCGCTAAAGCATTTAAGACATTATGTGTTCCTAGGACAGGGAGCTTAAACTCAATATCCGCAACATTTGTTTTAAAAGTGCTTCCAGTATCATTTTGTTCTATCTCTACTGGAAATATATCATTCCTGCCGCTTCTTCCAAAAGTTCTAATCGTAAAATTACCTTTATAGTCAGATAGCTTTTCATCCAGCAGAGGTTCATCACCAAAATAAGTAATTACCCCATTTTCCTGCAGTCCATGAATAATTTCTAACTTAGCTTCTGCAATTCCCTCTCTTGACCCAAGATCGAGTAGGTGCGACTCACCGATATTCGTAATAATCGCAGCCTCAGGCTCAGCTAAACGTGTTAGAAAATCGATTTCCCCTCTACTGCTCATCCCCATCTCAAGGACAGCAATCTCCGTATCCTGATCAAGATCAAGTATCGTTAAGGGCAAACCAATTTCATTATTAAAATTTCCTTCTGTTTTTTGGACTTTATAATTGATTGACAGCAGATTAGCGGTCATGTCCTTTGTTGTTGTTTTCCCATTGCTGCCAGTTACTCCAACAATGCGAACGCCGAGCGTGTGCCGGTAATTTCTTGCAAGCTCTTGTAAAGCCAGCAGTGTATTTTCTACTATTAAAACTGGCAAATGTAATGGAGGATTTGGAACATCCTTTTGCCAAAGGGCTGCCGCGGCTCCCTTTTTAATAGCCTCCTCTACAAATCGGTGACCATCTTGATTCTCGCCTTTGAAAGGAACAAATAAATTGCCAGTCTTTATTTTCCTTGTATCAATGCTTACACCGCTAATGACCGTATTCTGAAAGCCAGAAGTATCATTTTCAAGTTTAATCATCTCGGAAATTTCTTTAACAGTTTTTATTATCATCGGTTACCTCCATATAGACTGCGAATATCCCCAAACACATTATTTATTGAAGAAACACGGCAAATCGCCGTGTCCCTATATGCTCTCGCACAATTATTCCATCGTATATTTAATATGCTGCTTTTCCGCATGTCTTTCAATAGCTAAATTCACAAGGCGCTCGATAAGCTGAGGATACTCGACCCCAGTATGCTTCCAAAGAAGAGGGAACATGCTAAATGGTGTAAATCCAGGCATTGTATTGACCTCATTGATATACCATTTCCCTTCCCTTGTTAAAAAGAAGTCCGCTCTTACAAGTCCGGAACAATCTAACGCTTTAAATGCCCGAATGGCCATTTCCTTTAGCTGATTATACTCAGAATTTGTAATTTCTGCAGGAATAATAAGAGCTGTGTTTCCATCTTCGTATTTTGCCTTATAATCATAGAATTCTTTCTTCGGCACAATTTCACCGGCAACCGAGCATTCAGGATCATCATTTCCAAGAACACCCGCTTCAATTTCTCTTGCTGTCACTCCCTCTTCTATAATGATCTTACGGTCAAATTGGAATGCTTCAGCAAAGGCTTTTTCAAGTTCCGATCTATTTGTACACTTACTGATACCGACACTTGAACCAAGGTTGGCCGGCTTGACGAAGCATGGATAGCCTAGTTCATCTTCTACTTTTTGATAAGCAGCCTCATTCGACTTTTCCCATTCACTACGAATAAACCAACAGTATTTTACTTGTGGAAGACCAGCTTGAGCAAAGATATTTTTCATGATTACCTTATCCATGCCTGCTGAAGAGGACAAGACACCATTTCCTACATAAGGAAGATTGAGAAGCTCAAGCAGCCCTTGAACTGTACCATCTTCTCCATTCGGTCCGTGCAGCAGCGGGAAAATTACATCAAATGAGCTTTTTTCATCTTCTGCAGCCTTAAACAATGCAGGAGCTAAAGCAGTTGGAGGCAGTGCATCCAAGTTGGAAAACGCCAGCTCCTTCACATTTGTAACAGGTCCTGTTAACTGTGGTCCTTTATTCCACCCGCCATCTTTTGATATATATATGGGATAAACTTCAAACTTCTCTTGATCCAAAGCCTTTAAGACAGCCATAGCTGTTTGCATAGAAACTTCATGTTCAGCAGATTTCCCGCCGTATAATAGTCCAACTTTCGTTTTCATAAATAATGTGAACCTCCATTCTCAATCACTTTCCTATTTTACCACTTTGTGAATTAAGAAAGGGAGTGATTAAGGTGTGATTTATTGAGGAATATTTTTCAAACATTCGCCCATTACTTTATATGTATGTAAAAACATCATGTGTGGAAACTAAATTATGTTTTTACAAGCTTTGCACAGTTAATTTTATCTCAAAAAAGAATTACAAAAAACTATTTTATTATTTCAATTTAATTAAAAATAGTTTATTAATTAATTAATGGAATTTCGGTATTTTTTTATAAGATAGTAATTCCCTCTTATCAAAAAAAAACAGACCCTACTGGATCTGTACCATGATTCTTTCTCTTTGCTTAAAGGTTGCTAGATTTGGAGCACCTAATTGCTGCAATAATGACTTGTTTTCTGCAACATATTTACCAAGATCGTCTGGAAAATGTGAATCAGAAGAAAGAGTAATGGGCACACCTTTCTTGACGATTGTCTTTAGGAAATCTACGGATGGACACATCTCCTTAACTGGATAGCGATAATATAGACCCGCATTCACTTCTGTAGCCGTATTCGTTTCTAATAGTGCATCTGCTATACGTTCATACCATTCTTGATTAAATGATTCATTGTTTACTTTGAAATTAAATACTTTTAAATTATCTAAATGGGCAACAAAATCAAACATCTTTGACCGAATCATTTTTTCAACGGTTTCATAAAAACGTGTATATAACTCGGATAAATCTTGCTTTTCAAAGTGAGATACGGTTTGTGGATTATCAAATCCCCATCCATCTACAAAATGAACAGAACCGATCACATAATCCCATGGTTTTCCTTCTAAAAGGGCTGCAAGCTCTTGCTCTTGCCCGACAAAATAATCAGCTTCAATGCCTAACTTTAATGAGACACCTTCATTTTCCCAGCGCTTTTTTGCTATTAAAATAGCTTCTACGAATTCGTCCATCTTTTCCGTCATGACATTTTTCAACCAGTATGACTGCAATGCACCAATTGAATGAGATGGGTCTAAATTCAACGCGGTTTCAAAATAATTCTTCGTTTCTTGAAAGCGATACAAATGATCGACAATGCCAACTTCCTTCAAACCGACTTCCTTTGCTTTTTTCAAATATAAATCCAACCATTCTTGACTATAGCAGCCAGCATTCAATCGTTTGTTCAGCTGATTCATTTCGTATTCAATCTTTGCTTTCGACCCACGTTCAAGTAATTCAATTGGTTGAAAATATCCAAGAGCTTTCGCCGTTCGTTCAAGCCAGCTAAACGAATATGGTCCTTCTTCTAGATGTACATGATAATCGATTAACATTCCACTCGACTCTCCTTTGCGATCGTCCATTTCGTGTACCATTCTTTCCATTCTTTCGGACAAAGCTGATCACTTATGACTTCATCGAATTGGCTCGCCTTAGCGAAAGAAAAAAATGAAGGAACACCTATTTTCGATGAATCCGCGAGCAAAATACACTTCTTACTGCACGCCATCATTTTCGCTGAAACGAGCGATTCATCTAAATCATAATCATAGATTGTATCTGCAACCATTCCACCACAGGAAATAAACGCTTTATCCATATGCATATGACTTAGCCATTCGAGTGTCATAGCACCTGAGACTGAGGATTGCGCGGGATTCGACACCCCACCTAGCATGATGACCTTTCCAGTCACTCGCTTTTCTTCAATCGCTTGATTAAACCGATCGGCTGCAGCAATTGAATTCGTTACAATGGTTAAATTCTGCAAATTTTGAATGAAATCAGCAATATGAACCGTTGTCGTCCCAACATCGATCGCAATCGTATCTCCATCTTCAATACGTGATATCGCTTCTAAAGCAATTTGTACTTTTTCGATCCGATTGATATCAAGCTTTCGTAAAAAGGCTTGTTCTTCTTCTAGTTTTGTATACAGGACAGCGCCCCCATGTACTCGAGTTAACTGTTCAAGCTTCTCTAGCTCGTTCAAGTCTCGGCGAATCGTTTCTGGCGTCACAGAAAACGCTGTCGCCATTTTTGCAACGGATACACGCTTCTCTTCTTTCACCCATTGAATAATTAAACGATGTCGTTCTTCCTTTATTTCATTCATGATAAAGCAATAACATCCTCTGGTTCGACAAATAATTGATATTCCATCCCTTGCACAAAAGTAGGGGCACGGTGATGCAATTGTTCCGTCGTAAATTGCTTGTCATTGGCATAAAATGTTGTCCGGATCACATTTCCATTCATAACAGAATCACCGGCAATTGCTCGTAATGGGTAAGAGGATGGTTGTGATTGTATATGAATCGATTCTGGGCGAATCGCGTATTTATCAGCAGAAATCGCTAAATTTTTCTCAAATAAACTTCCTAGTTGCTCCTTTGAAAAAACATTATATCTGCCAATAAAATTGGCAACAAATTCCGTTTTAGGCCTTGTATAAATTTCAGATGGTGTTCCTTCTTGCGCAATTTTCCCCTTATTCATGACGAAAATGCGATCAGAAACAGACATTGCTTCTTCTTGGTCATGTGTAACAAGAATCATCGTCATATTCAGTTCACGTTGAATCATGCGCAGTTCGACTTGCAAATGCTTCCGTATTTGTGCATCAAGCGCACTTAACGGTTCATCAAGCAACAATACTTTCGGACGAACTACGAGTGAGCGAGCAAGTGCAACCCTTTGCTGCTGACCCCCGGAAAGCTCATGCGGATACGCCTTTTTCTTTTCTTGCAGACCAACGAGCTCTAACATACTTTCTACACGTTGTTCCACTTCATTTACTGGTTTTTTGTTCATTTTTAAACCAAATGCAACATTTTCAAACACCGTCATATTCGGAAATAATGCGTATGATTGAAATACCATCCCCACTTTGCGCTTTTTGGGAGGAATGTTCTTCATGTCTTTTCCATCGATCATCACCGTACCGCCGGTTGCATCTGTTAGGCCGGATAATATTCGCAAGATTGTACTTTTTCCACAGCCACTCGGTCCAAGTAACGTAACAAATTCACCATCTTGAATATTCATATCAATTCCAGTAAGAACATTAGTATCTCGATATTGTTTATGGACGTCTTTTAACAATACATGACTCATACACGTGTCATCCCTTTCGCTTTATTCGTTAATACCGCCATCACCATCGTCAAAATCCCCATTAACACGATGTATACGAGCACAATTGCACTCGCAATATGACCGCTTGTACTTAATTTTGCCATTAAATATATTTGAACGGTTTCAAAGCGAGAACCAACCACAAGGTTAATCAAAACAAATTCGCCAAATAAGACAGAAAACGATAACAGTGCTGATACGAATAACCCCGGATATACTGCTGGAAGTAACACTTTACGGAAAGCGTCCATTTTTGAAGCACCTAATAATTCTGCAGCATCCATTAATTGACGGCCTTGCACATTCCTTAAGCTATTTCGTGTTCCTTGGTACATATATGGGAGCACACTGATGACATATACTCCAACTACAGCGAGTATCATTGGCAAACTTGTGCCAGAATAAAATCGAATTAATCCAACTGCTAGAATAACACCTGGGAAGGCGTACACCATCACAATACTTGCTTGAAACCACTTTTCTAATGATGGAAAGTATAAGACGATCACGAAAATCGCCGGTACAATAAACAAAATCGAAATGATAACTGCTCCTCCAGAAAGAAGTACAGATCGGCCGAACGCTTCAATAAAGCGAGCATCTTGAAAGAGCATACCAATCCATTCGAACGTTAAGCCTTCGGGTAAAATGGTTTTATTCCATTCTGTTGAAAATGCATACAAAGCTGTTGCGAGAATCGGCAAAGCTAAATATATTCCGATCAGGGTGAGCATAATGATTGTAAATTTTTTCATCGCTTCAACAAATCCCTTCTCGTTTTTTTGACAAGCCATTCACTAAGCGACATAACGATTATCATGATCATACCAAGCAGAACGGCAATAGCGCTCGCTAATTCTGGTTGAGCAAAGATATCTCCTGTAATCAATGCCCCGATCCGAATAGCCGCTAAGTTAAAATTACTCCCCGTTAAAGCATAAGCAGATGCATAGGCACCCATCGCATTGGCGAACAAAATGGTAAACGTTCCTGCAATACCTGGAAAGATAATAGGAAGACCGATTTTTCTCCAAAATACAAGCGGTGAAGCGCCTAATAAAGAAGCGGCATCTTTCCACTGCTGCTGTATTCCGTAATAAATCGGATATAAAAGCATAATTGCCAGAGGAAGTTGAAAATAAATATAGATGAGTAAAAGCCCTGACCAACTATAAAGCGAAAAGGATAGGTCCCAGCCAAACGAATGAAGTGCTAATGTAAAAAGACCGCTATTTCCAAGCAACACAATAAATGCAAAAGCAAGCGGAACACCTGCAAAGTTAGAGGTTAAATTGGACAAAATCAATAACCTTTCGCGGATTTGTTCGGGAAAATATGTCATCGCAAACACCCCAAGTAAAGAAACAACGAGGGCAATGAATGCTGAAACGACAGACAAAGCGAAACTATTTTTAAACCCTTGTAAAATATAAGAGCTTGATAACGCTTCTTGATAATGTTCTAACGTAAACCCATGACTATTAGAAAAACTGCTTACCAACATGTAAACGAGCGGGACGAGAAAAAAGAACGTCATCAATAAAGCGAACGGAACTAATATAAGAAGTACGCTTTTTTTTCCATTCATAATCATGTTGTCTCCCTTTTTATCGCAGATTAGTAACTAACCATCAATGGGGGGATGGCCGATGAAGAAACGCCATGTCCATTATGTTGGAAACCCCCAGTGATAGAAGTTTCTTTCACATTATTGATCGACTAGACCCGGCATGAGCAGAGGAACCATTGCTTCAGAGGGATCGATTCCAAGTAAATGACAGGCAAGTGGCGCCAATTGCAGCTGTGAAACGACCTGCTCTTGAATAATCGGTTTCACTTTATTAGAGGCGATAAATAGCGGAACATGACGATCATCCGTTGTATTCCCACCATGATTCCCATCAGCCGTCATCCCATGGTCAGCTGTTACGATGATGTCATAACCAAGGTCCATCCAAATAGGCAACGTCTGTGCCAATAGGGCATCTGTAGCCAAAACGCGATTTCGATATTGAACCGAATCGGCTGTAAATTTATGTCCATCATCATCTACATTCATCGGATGAATATAGAGAAAATCCGGATTTTTTTCTGAAACAAGCCATTGAGCTTCGGCAAATAAGTGACTATCTGGGTAATGATCTTCAAAATAAAACAGTCCATTTTCAATAGGTGCATCCTTGTCCAATTGAATTCGATCGATACCATGTCGAAAAGGCGCATGACTATAAAGTTCGCTTACCCAATAATAAGCAGCTGCAGCGGTTTTCTTCCCGCTGCGTCTTGCTAAATGAAATAGACTTTCTTGCGTCGATAATCGAATGACTCCATTCCCGACAATGCCATGAACGAAAGGTGATGTTCCAGTTAAAATAGTTTCGTATAAAGGTCGAGATAGCGAAGGGACTTCCGATTTCACTTCATAACGCGCGACCCTTCCTTGTTCAACCAAATGCTGCATAAATCCCATATGTGAACATGCCGTATCAAAACGCAACGCATCCACAACGATCATGATTAAACGATTATTTGACATGGATTAACACCTGTTCTTGCCACATTTGCGGAATCTTTTTTGTTGTGTCTTCCCAAGCTTTTTGATCGCTCACTGGTTGAGCATTTTTATACATTTCATTTGGTAATAAAAGAGATTGAACTTCTTTTGATAACTTAACGTTTTCACGAATTGGACGAGCATATCCTTTTGCTAAATTTTCTTGCCCCTCATCAGAAAGAATGTATTCACGAGCTAACATCGCCGCATGAGGATTTTTTGCGTACTTGTTAAGAATAGTGGCATAACCAGATGTAACAGAAGCCTCTCCTGGAATCGTTACGTCAAAACGCGCTTCATCAATTTGTTTACGATAGCCCAGTGCGTTAAAATCCCAAACTAAAGCAACATCAATTTCACCTTTTTCAAGATTAGCTACACTTGGATCCCCAGCAGATAATCGGCCTTGTTTCGCTAATTCTGCAAAGAAATCAATACCTGGCTGAATATTCTTTTCGTCTCCGCCGAATGCATAGGCAGCTGCTAGAATAGCAAATTGTGCTTGGTTTGCTGTTAGGGCATCCCCTATGCTAACTTTGTAATTGCCATTTTTCAGATCTGCCCAAGACGCAGGTGCATTTTTCACATTATTTTTATCGGTAATAAAAGACATCGTACCTGTATATCCAACAATCCAGTCTCCATTATCATCTTTTGCCCAAGCTGGAATGTCATCCCAGTAAGATGTTTTATAAGCAAGCGTCAAATCTTGATCCTCTGCTATCGGTCCAAAGGCAATTCCAACATCACCAATGTCAGCTGTTGCATCTTTCTTTTCTGCTGCAAATTTCGCTAGCTCTTCAGCACTAGACATATCTGTATCCGAATGTTGCAAATTATACTTTGCTCCCAACTCATCCCATGTTTCCACCCAGTTTGCCCAAGTATCTGGCATCCCAACTGAATTTACTTTACCTTCTGCTTTTGCTTTTTCTTCTATTTGAGCCAATGTCAATTGGTTAAAATCCGTTTCTTCTCCTGCGCTTTTAGTGCTATCGTTTGAGGAACAAGCTGCTAACATAGAAATAGTCATTACACCGATAATTCCTTTTTTCCAATTACGAATCCAAGACATGGTCATTTTCCTCCCGAATATGTTTGTTTTTGTTTTGTTTTACAATATAAATATACAAAACAAATATTAAGCAAAAACCCTTCAAACACTAATCCTTTGTAAATTCCAATTTACAAACCATTTACATCCCACATTTGATTAAGTTAAAACAAAGGAAACTATCGAAATAATAATTGCAAGTGAAGATGGTGTGAAATTTGATATCATTTTAAATACCTAAAGCAAAAGGGACTGTCCAAAGTCAGGATAATTGACTTTGGGCAGTCCCAGTTTTTTATTACCTTTAGTGTTCAGATAGTTTCGCCCCATGCTTTTGATGAACAGCCAAACGGTCTATTAAATGAGAACTTGGAGCATTTAACCCAACAAGCCGAACGGATGCCCCATTTTCCCGCAACTTTATAACAATTTTATCAATAGCTGCTACAGCTGAATCATCCCACACATGCGCTTCACTAAAATCAATTTCTACATTCTGATCGTTGCTGCTAAAATCGATATAAGAAAGCAATTCATTTACAGAGGCAAAGAAAACCTGCCCCTTTACAGCGTAAACTTTCTTATCCCCAACTACTTTTGAAGTAACATAGACTTTTGAAATTTTTGCTACGAAGAAAATCGCACTTAAAATAATTCCTGCAAATACTCCGATTGATAAATTATGAGTAAATACAACCGTTACGACTGTAGTAACCATTACAATCGAGTCCGTGACAGGCATCTTTGCCATTCCTTTAATAGAAGACCAATCGAACGTTCCAATAGATACCATAATCATGACGCCTACAAGAGCCGCCATTGGGATTTGAACAACCACTTTTCCTAAAACTAAAATAAGGAACATTAAGAACATCCCGGCAACAAGTGCTGAAAGTCTTCCTCTACCGCCAGATTTAACATTGATAACGGATTGGCCAATCATGGCACATCCAGCCATTCCGCCAAAAAGGCCAGCGACAATATTCGCAATTCCCTGTCCGCGGCTTTCGCGGTTTTTATCACTAGCAGTATCTGTCATGTCATCTACGATAGTAGCAGTTAGTAATGTTTCTATTAAACCAACGATGGCTAAGCCAATTGAATAGGGAAAAATAATTTTTAACGTTTCAAAATTGAAGGGAACATCCGGAATTAAAAAAGCAGGCAGAGATGAGCTAAGGGCTCCCATATCTCCTACCGTTCTGACATCACTCTTCGTCATAATGGCAATGATTGTAATAACTATTATTGCCACTAGTGGAGAAGGGACAGCCTTCGTCATTCTCGGAAAAAGATAGATGATGGCAAGCGCCCCAGCAACCATTGCATACATGACCCAATTGGCTCCAACAAATTGCTCAAGCTGAGCCATAAAAATCAAGATGGCTAACGCATTAACAAAGCCAATCATTACCGATCTCGGGATAAACTTCATAAAACGGGCTAACTTAAGAACACCAAATAAAATTTGGAATACTCCCGTTAAAATAGTCGCAGCAAATAAATACTGTAAACCATGATCCGCAACAAGTGTAACCATTAGCAATGCCATTGCCCCTGTTGCAGCAGAGATCATCCCTGGTCTGCCTCCAAATATTGCAATCGTAACAGCGATACAGAAGGAAGCATAAAGTCCAACCATAGGATCGACCCCAGCAATTATTGAGAAAGCAATCGCCTCAGGTATTAGAGCTAAAGCAACGACAATCCCAGAAAGAATATCTCCGCGAATATTGCCGAACCATTGTTCTTTAGTTGTTTGTACTTTCAAATAAACACTCCTTTTTTTGAACCTTATACACTTATTTGCATTCGGAACTTGTTTTGAATAAAACGACTTCGAACTCTCATCGAAGTCAGGGCCGTTAAAAACAAAAACCATCTTACCATATATTAAGAAAACCGCAATATAAGCGGAAGCGTTTAAATAGGGCTGGATCTTTAATATTCACTAATAATCTCGTTTTTTAGATGGTTAGAAAAAAAATATTTTAATAAAGAAAAACCCACCATTTTGCTGGCGGGCGAAATCTCTCATTTAGTTTTAATTAAACGTTTGATTAGTTTAATTAATCGTTTGATTAGTTTGATTTAACCCCATGGTTGACCTTAATTAAACGTTTGATTAATTTTAATTAATCGTTTGATTAGTTTAATTAATCGTTTGATTAGTCTCCTCTCACCCTATCGGAGAACAAATCTCAATATAATGTCCATCAGGATCCTCGACATATGCAACCTTTTGACCCCAAGGCTTTTCAACCGGTTCCATAAGGATTGATACCCCTTCTTCACGAAGGCCTTCAACAAATCCCTCTACGTCCTCCGTAACAAATCCGAGTTCAAAGGTTTGTTCCTTTCTAATACCATTTGGAATCGGAAGACTTGTAACCTCACGTCCCCCTTCTCTTGTGTTAAAAGATAGAACTGTAGATCCTGTGTTAAATTCTATATAAGTTCCAAATTCATTCCTTAGCTCTAAACCTAATAAGTTTTCGTAAAAGTGTTTTGTTTTATCAAGATTTTCAACATATAAAATGACATACCCTAACTTTAGATTCATGAACTCACCCGCTTTATTTTTTTCAATACTTTCTTAAAATTCTCTACGTATGAGCCAATTCCCTTTTTATTTACATGTGATATACGAGTGGATAAAGCTGAAAAAAAGGTAATGGCTGAATTAATAAGCTATGATTCCCGTTTTTTCCTTTTTTC
The DNA here is from genome assembly GCF_036962035.1 of Bacillus sp. JJ1773. Taxonomy (NCBI): domain Bacteria; kingdom Bacillati; phylum Bacillota; class Bacilli; order Caryophanales; family Bacillaceae; genus Bacillus; species Bacillus sp. JJ1773. The sequence goes on along the minus strand of NZ_JBALNX010000032.1, from coordinate 36,216 downwards.
ACTCCGACCGGTCACCATTAGTGCTCTTTGATTACCGATCC
>NZ_JBALNX010000032.1:0-35980 GCF_036962035.1 Bacillus sp. JJ1773 | reverse complement strand
CTCTTTGATTACCGATCCTGGCCTTTTTCAACCCGTTCGGTCACCATTAGTCCTCTTTGATTACCGTTCGATTCCTTTTTCCACTCCTAACGGTCACAATTAACCTAGAAATAAGCACCAGTTCTGCTGAGTTCGACAACTCCCCCTAAAAGAACAAAAAACTAGACTTACTAATAAGCAAGTCTAGCCGCAATGCGCTGTACAGCCTTCCAAAATTAATTCCATTTTTCCATCCTGCATCTTAATCGTTGTTAGACTCGTTCCATGGATGAAAGGGGGGTTCCAAATTTCTTCAATAGGGGCATTTCTGCATAAAAGATAAAGTGCTTTGATCACGACTCCATGCGTAACAACGAGAACATTTCCAGAAGGAGTGGCGTTCTCTAGCTCTAATAAAAACTCAAGTATACGCTCTTTCACATCAGAAAAGCTCTCTCCACCCACACTTTCATACAAAGCCGGCAAATTCCAGTAAGCATGAAAATGATCTGGATATTCCTTCTCAATATCCTCTTCCACTTTCCCCTGCCAATCTCCCAAATGGATCTCCATCAATCTTTCATCTGTTTCAATAGCCACTGCTCTTTCCCCAACAACTAACTTAGCCGTTTCTAATGTCCGATTGCTAGGGGAGGAAATAATCCGCACGAAATCTGTATCCTTTAGTCTTTCTCCCAATGATCGCGCGTCTTTCTTGCCCTTTTCTGTCAAATCAGAATCTAGCCGCCCCTGCATCCTTTTTTGCGTATTCCATTCCGTTTCCCCGTGTCTAATCACAAATAAATTTAACATTTGATCACTTCAACTTTATGAAAATAGGAACTAGCTGCGGCCATAATATCTTCCTTTTTCTCTTGGCTAAAAGCAGCCAGAAAACAAGTAGACGGTCCCGATGATTTTTTCACATCTAAATCGGCAGCTATCTCCGTCTCCCTAAATGTCCGATTCACAAACAATTGGTTCATTTCATAGAGAATCCCTTTCGAGCCTACAGGCAACAGGATGACATCCTCCAATAAACAAAATTGCTTAAATAAAGATAGAGGCGCGACTTCCGCTTCTAACTCGACAACCTCATTTCCAACCAATGGCTTACCAATAACCGCAACCATCGTCTCCTCTGAAAACTTCAAACTATGGTCAACAGTATCGTTCTTCACCTTTCCAAGAACAGTTAACCCAACTGCTGACTGTACTAGCGAAAAGTTACTTTCCGTACTGCCATTAATCTGAATCCCCTCTAAACCGAGCTCTTCAATCCCTCGATTAATACCGTCCATTAATGCGGTCCAAGCATGTTCTCCACAAAAATTCTGTACCGTAACAGCAAAGGGCTTACCCCCTGCTGCCATACACTCCATAACCGCTACTCGGAAGCTATAATAAGCTACCGTCTCATAAGGAACCTGGACTTCATCCATCTCCTTTAATCCAATCCCTCCGCTATTATCACTAGCAATGACAAGAGATTCTTCCCCATTAAAAGGGATGATCAGCACATCCCTCATTCGTATGTTCTCACTCTAGAGAGCATAGGCTCGACCAATCGGGCTAGTCTCGGAATTAGAATGAAGGCCAGGACGGTGTTCAAGGCAGAGCCAATTAAAAGAGACGGCACAATAGACAAATAAAATGCTTCACTAATTAAAAACATAAACGGAAGCGGCGCGGCAAACGAATTCCCAATAATAAAGAACATACCTGCCTGCCACTTCATCCCTTTTCGGTAAAGAATGGCAAAAACATAGGCTAGGATGGCCATCTCAACAGCAACAATTCCATGAAACGGCCCCATCGGCATCCCGCCTAGTAAAGCTGACAGAAAATGCCCCATAGCCCCAACGACAGCACCCGAAGGACCGCCTATTATGGCAGCGGCAAGCAGCGCAGGAAAAGCATCTAAACCAACACTGCCGATAATCGCAGGAACTTTAATTGCGGCACCAACGGCTGTCAATGCCACTAATAAAGCAATTAAAGCCATTTTCATGCTTTTCATTTACTTATCCTCCTTGCGTTTCCCTTCACGAAAAACCTTCGCACTTCGGATATATTCAACATCCTTTTCATTCAAGCGGAAGTTGATGACCCTGGCCAACGCAAAGAAATAATCTGATAATCTATTCAAATACTGCTGGGCTGCCTCTGGAATTTCAGGGTCTGCCTTTTTTAAAGAAACGACTAATCTCTCCGCTCTCCTCGTTACCGTTCGGGCAATATGGATCGATGCTGCAGCAGGTGTTCCCCCTGGTAAAATAAATCTTTCTAACTTAGGTGCCTCTTCAATTAATTCATCAATTTTTTTCTCCAAGTATTCAACGGATTCCTTTTGAAGTTTCAGCTCACGATCTTTCTTAACATTCGCTAAATCGCCGCCACAGTCAAATAATTCGTGCTGGATTTTTTCCAAGTCATCCAAAATATCCTTAAATTTGTCTTTATCCAGCTGCGCCATTGCCTGACCAACAAAGCAGTTCACTTCATCAACCGTTCCATATGCTTCAACCCGAATATCATCCTTATCTACTCTTCCGCCGATAATGCTTGTTTTCCCTTTATCACCTGTACGTGTGTAAATTCTCATTGTCACTGCTCCTTTATAAATGAATGATTTTATGGCAACCTGTAAAGCTTGAAATACCTTTAGAATTAACCTTTTACATTCATAGCTTTTTTCTTATTTTAACCGTTGGCTAATCCCATACCAGATTAAATCTGCTCTGCCTGCTGCTCGAACGGCATCCTGATAAGCCCAGCCGGTCAGGTCACGCCACTTACGATCTTCTGCAAGCATCGGAACAATTCCTTTATTCATATCTGTTCCTATTAATATTATTTTTCTGCGCGGATCTTCATTCTCCCAATTCATCCACTCAGAAAGCTGAAGCCGCCATTGCATCCTGGCCTGACTGATTTCATTTTGAGCTGATAAATCCTTTAGCAAAACTTCAATTCCTTCAAGAATTACAATTAGATGATTATCAAAGCTCAAGGGAGCGAGTTCATTTTTATGGCAGGAAATCCACAAATGAGGAGCATCCTTTAATTGATAATATTCTGTTACCCATTTAGATTTACCATTAAAGGCGCCTCCCGTAACAAAGTGCATCGTTCACCCCTCCTAAGATCATCCCGATTCCAGATGAGCTCATAGCCTTTACCATGGGGGACTTCCCATTCCCAAAAACCCTTCTCAATCGGTGCCCATTTCGTTAATAATGCCCGGATAACCCCTCCATGTGTGACAATTGCTGCTTTGTCCAAAGAAAGGTTAATAATCATATCGGTCACCTTGCTCCAGCCTAAATCCACTCGTTCAAAAAACTCATCAAACGATTCTCCCTTTGGCGGCTTTTTAGAAAAGGGATCAGAAAGCCAATGCCGATATTCCGGATCATTCTCGAGCTCTTTATATGTTTTTCCTTCCCACCTGCCAAAGTTCATCTCCCGAAATTCTTCCATTGTATGAACCGTTTCATTAGGAAACTTCATGTTTGCCGTCTCTAAGCATCTTCCTAAATCACTTGAAAAGTGATAATCATATTTTTCCGAAACTTTTTCTACATTTTGACATAGAGGTGAATCCGTCCAGCCGAGATAAGCTTGTCGTTTATTTGCTTCTGTCAGCCCATGGCGAAATAATGCAATAACCACAGTGTCATCCATAGCAGTACCTCCGTCCCCTCTACACTTGCTCCGAGCACATCCCCTGTCATTCCGCCAAACCAGCTACTAATTTTTTTTCGTAAAAAAAGAAAAATGAATCCTGAGACAAAAATAAAGAAGAGCATCCCCCAAATGACTGCCTTTAGAAAAACTGCTGCAATGATAAGCAAAATGACGATATAAATCGGATAGACAACGAGGGTTCTTTCATTAGCCGCTTGTTTAAACAGCGTGCCCAAGCCTTCTTTTTTAGCCGGTTTCACTTTTAATAACAAAACACCCATCACTATTTTGCTGAAAAACGGCAGCATTGCGATCAGCACATATGAAACCGGATGGATCATTTGGATAACCTCATAGATAAAAAGAAAACGAGCGCTTAATAATACGATGACAGATAACACACCAAAGGCACCTGTCCGCGGGTCACTCATGATTTCAAGCCTTTTCTCTCGGTCCCGATAAGAAAAGAACGCATCACTTGCATCCATCCACCCATCAAGATGGATCCCGCCAGTCAGCATAATCCCCGCAAGCCACACTGCAAATGCAGCGGTTAAAAGCGAAAACGGAGTCCAGTGGAGAAAGCCATAAAGAATAGATGCATATATGATCCCTTGTATGAGACCCAGAAGCGGAAAAGTCTTAATCGATTTTTCAAGATGAGCTTTATCCATTGGCAGTTCGAAAGGGATCGGAATCGAAGTAAAAAACTGCAGGTTGATAAGTAATCCTTTAAACCATTTCATCAGCCATACCCCAATTAAAAATAATCTCCTTCAGCCTCTCCCAATCTAAATTCCCCAATAATCGTGAAGAAAGTTCATCATACTTCTCATCATCTAATTCATTGGGACGGGATGCTTCGATAACAAAGGCTTTTCCGGTAGGCATTGAAAGAGAGTCTTCCTCTTCAATCATATGATTTTCTACATAAGGAAGAACGCCCAGAACAGGAACACCCGTCCTTTCCTCCAGCCATTCCACTCCATCCTCGAATAACGTAGGGTCACCGCGAAACTTATTGATAACGAGCCCCTTCACCCTGGCTCTTTCTGCAGCAGAAAGTAACTCTAATGTGCCGACAATGCTGGCAAAGACACCGCCTCTTTCAATATCTGCTACTAATATCACCGGAACATCAGCCATTTCGGCAACCTTCATATTAACAAGCTCTTTATCCTTTAAATTGATTTCAACCGGACTCCCTGCTCCTTCCATCACAAGCAGGTCAAATTCTTTTGATAAATTCTCAAGCGCCGTTTCAATCGTTTGCAATCCCTTTTCGTAAAACAAATCCCGATAGCCTTTTCCAGAGACAGTCTCCAAGGTCTGCCCGAGTAAAACAATTTCTGAATTCTGATTGGGCCTTGGCTTCAATAATATAGGATTCATCCATTCAGTAGCCTCTGTTTTGGCAGCTTCAGCCTGCAGTCCCTGAGATCGGCCTATTTCCTTGCCGCCCTTAGTTATATAAGAAAAATTGCACATGTTCTGTGATTTAAATGGTGCTACTTTATAGCCTTTATTAGAAAACGCCCGGCAAAGGGCAGTAACAATTAAGCTTTTCCCCACGTCTGAAGCTGTTCCCTGTATCATAATCCCTTTCATGCTCATTCTGTTCCTTTCATCAGGATGGGAATGCCTGCCTCCACAAGAAAAGCTTGTTTAGCTGTGGCAACGATTTGCTGATGGAGCTGACCAAGCATTCTCCTATAAATGAAGACTAATTCATTGCTGCCTTGCGGTTCATTTAATACTTCATTGCTAACGACAATGAGCCGATGGCAATTTTGCGAAATCTGTTCAATTCCTTCTAGTATCCCTTTCATGACCTTTTGTTGAAATTCAGGTTTCATCCATTGCTCATCCACACTAAAGAACTCATTATTTAATAGAGTTGTTAAACAGTCTAACAATATAATATCTGTATTGGTAAAGACACCCGAGAGTTCTTGCAGCTTAGTGGGCTTTTCCCACGTCTGCCAGCTTAAGCCACTATTCAGACGGTCCTTTTGATGCCGTTGGATTCTATCCTTCATCTCCGAATCACTCGCTTGTCCTGCAGCAACGTAATGAAGCTGTCCGCCTGTATTTTCCGCTTCACCTGCTGCAAGCTGTTCAGCGAAGCTGCTTTTTCCGCTCCGAACACCGCCGCTAATAAAGATTATGGACGACTCCGCCATTCCTCTATCGCCCCCATAAGTTTGTCATTCTCCTTTGGACCCTTTATTGCAAAACGCAGCCAGGCACCTTCTAGTCCTGGAAAATTCATCGTATGCCTTGGAATGATTCCTTTTGAGAGTAAAAATTGAAAAAGCGGAAGCTGATCATCAACGAATGGGTCCTTTAATAAATAAAAGTTAACTCGTGAAGGGGATACCATTAATTCTTTCTGTCTATAAAAATTAAATAGTCTTTCTCTTTCCCTATCGATTAACTCCCTAGTTTCCCTTACATAAGATTCACTTTCAAGGCACCATTCTCCTGCCTGTAAGGCAAGTGCATTCATGCTCCAATGTGGCTGGAAGCTTGCCAAATGATCAATGATGGCTTGATTTGCCATCACGTATCCTAATCGCAAACCTGGTATTGCAAACATTTTCGTCATGGATCGAATGATAAGCAAGTTCGAGAACTCATATATGTAAGGAACCATTGACTCATACTCGGAAAGGAAATCATAAAAGGCTTCATCCATAATAAAAAGGCAATTTTGTTTTTGACATTCATTCATCAGTTCAATCAGTTTAGACTTAGAATAATAAACACCTGTTGGATTGCATGGATTACAAAGAAATAATGCGTCCGTATAGGGCATTTTTTCCGCTAAAGCTTCTACATCTAATCCCCATTTGTCAGGACTCAACTGATGGTAATCGATCGTACAGCCGTTAATCCGGCATGCTTCTTCATATTCTGAAAAAGATGGCTGAACGATCATAACTCTTTTTCCGGCGAGCTTTCTACCAATAAGTGAAATCAGCTCCGCTCCCCCATTACCAATTAATATTTGTCTTTCCGATAGGTTTTCAATTTCCGCTAGTTTCTTTTTAAACTTACGCCCTTTTGGATCAGGATAATCAGCTATTATTGAAAAAAGCTCGGGCCATTTTTCTAATAATATTGGAGGCGGTCCCATCGGATTAATATTAGCGCTAAAGTCAACCATATGATCCGGCAGCGGCATATTTAGTGCAGCGAATAAATACTGAGGATTAGAACCATGTACGGGCCAATTCAATGAGCATTCCTCCTATCCACAGCAAGAATAAAAAGATTGGAATAGTACGTGTAACAATATGATTTGTCTTAAGAATATGCTCTTTTTCAAGTTTAAAAATCGGATCCCCCATAGTTGCCCGATTCGAAACGATTCCTTTGTAATAATTGATGCCGCCGAGCTGAATACCTAATAGCCCAGCAACGGCCGCCTCTCCCCAGCCAGAATTTGGGCTTGGGTGTTTTTTTGCATCACGTAAAACAATTTCCTGCACTTTTTTCGTACTAGTGTACAAAGAACGGTTTCCAAACAGCATGCAGACAGACGTCAGCCTGCTCGGAATCCAGTTAACGGCATCATCTAGACGGGCAGAAGCCCAGCCAAAGTCCTCATATTTCTCGTTGCGGTAGCCAACCATCGAATCACACGTATTAATCGCCCGATAAATAAGTGCAAGAGGAGCTCCTCCAATTAACGCCCAGAAAAGCGGAGCCGTAATCCCATCACTCGTATTTTCAGCAACGGTTTCAACGGTCGCTCTTACAATTTCAGGCTCTTCAAGCCTATCAGTATCCCGGCCGACAATATAAGATAGCTTATGTCTAGCCTCCGCGAGATCTCCCTTTTTCAAAGGATCGTAAACAGTCAGAGCAGCCTCTTTTAGACTTTTTTGTGCAATGGCAGTTGAAATCAAAATTGCTTCCCCAAGTATGCCAGCAAGCGGATGGATCCCATACATGACATTGACAAGCAGGAGAGATATACCACCTACTGTCAGTAAAACTGTTAACAGCATGACTGTTCCTTTTAATCTTCTCGAGCTTCCTTTATTCCAGCTTTTGTCTAATTTATAAATGAGAGAACCCATCCATTTAACAGGATGCGGAAAGTGTGGCGGGTCACCTACGACTAGATCGATTAGTATGGCAATCGTCAGGGCAATCAGGTGATACAATATCATTTCTTCACCCTTTTTCTGCTCTTTTGAATCGCTTCCTTTGTACATTCATAGACGCCTTTACCGATCATTTTTCCAAGCGGCGTGATGGTGCCGGCATATTCTAGCTTCTGGCCTCTTTGAGTAGATGCAACTAATATACTGTCTGTCGATGTTCCTGTGGCGATTGTGCCTGTAACAGGGTCCTTTACTTCTAGGTCTTGCAACGCTTTTACCTTTGCTTCCGTAGCAGTCATGATGCTCTGGATAATGGCCTCCTCCGTCATGTCTCCGCTGACAAAAACCCATGTATTAATCGTACCCGGCTGTAATTGAAAAGCATGTTCATCAGCTTTGGCTGCGTCAACAGCGTTTCCTACACCTGCTGTTACAATAATAAACGCTGCAAAACTTTCTTCTTGATAAAGCTGATAGCTCACATCCTGAAGCATGACGGCTGTCATCATGCCCACGGTTTCTCCTGGCTCAAACCCATGAGCCTTTAGATACTCAACCATCTCTTTCCGATGATCACTGCAGTCATAATTTTTATCCACATGGCGATTCACAAATAGTTGATGCCAACCTGTTCCGGAGCCAACAACTCCCGATGACATTGTTCGAAGAGGGATAGGCGACCGGAAAACAACATGTTGATCAGAAAGCTCTAGATAACTTTCATCTAGGCATAAACATTCCTGATCTCTTGCTAAGTCTTCAGGGAGTAACACCATTTGAGGGGCAGGCACCTTTGGATGGGGATGCTTTTCAATCTTCGTCTTGTAGACCCCTCGTATTCGGTCTTCCCGCAAAACTTCATTTGGTGTGTCGTTTATATTAATTTCACCCTTCTCTAACAGCAAAAGCCGGTCACAATATAAACCTGCTAAATTCAAATCATGAAAAATAGAGACAACCGTCAGGCCGCGATTTTTTGTCCAGCTTTTTAATAAATCAAGCAAATCCTTTTGAAAGGAAAGATCGAGATGGTTCGTTGGTTCATCCAGCAGCAAAATTTCAGGCTCCTGCGCCAGTGCCTGTGCTAAGAAAACCCTTTGTCTTTCTCCACCTGAAAGCTCATGAAGATTATGGCTTTCAAAATGCCCAACGCCTGTCTGTTCCATTGCCTGCTTTACTATCTGTTCGTCCTCCTGTGACCACGAATGAAACCATCCCTTTTGATGAGCATACCTCCCTAAAGAAACCGTTTCCTTTACAGTATAAGAAAAGCTTTGATTGGAATGCTGCGACAGAACAGCAATGATTTTCGCCAATTCTTTTGTGGAGTAATCACTTAATGATTTTCCTTTTAATAAGACCTCCCCGCTGCTAAAAGGCAAAATGCCGCTAAGCATTTTGAGCAACGTTGTTTTTCCGCTTCCATTCGGACCTAATATCCCGAATAACTCTCCTTTTTCCAGTTCAAAGGATACATTCTTGATGACAGAATCTCCTGTATATCCTCCTGTTATCTGTTGGACGCTGAGCATGATTTATCCTCTTCTTTCCGTTCTTCGTTTCATCAAAATGATTGCAAATACAGGTGCCCCAATAAGCGCTGTAATAACCCCAATCGGAAGCTCGGTTGGAGAGATAATGGTTCTTGCTACAAGATCGGCAAGAATAAGGAAGCCGCCGCCTGTTAATATGGATAAAGGCAATAAATGCTTATGATCTGGTCCCCACAGCAGCCTAGTCAAATGCGGAATAACGAGCCCTACAAAACCGATCGTACCCGAAACCGCCACAGCCGCTCCTGTAAGCATCGAGCCTGCAATAAGAATCATCATCTTTCTTCTCTGCACATTCACGCCTATATGCTGGGCTCTTTCTTCCCCAAAGGACATAGCATTCAGTTCATTGCTATTTATGATCAGGATAACTGACCCAATAATAAAGAATGGAATGATAATTTTGATATAAGCCCAGCCGCGCATCGATACACTGCCAAGCAGCCAGCCAATAATTTGCCTTAATTCCTCGCCTGTTAAAGCAATCATCAGTGAGATGAAAGCTCCTAAGAAGGAACTGAAAATAATACCTGTTAAAATAATCGTCTCTACCTTCATCGACCTTTCCACTTGGCGCGCAAACAGCAGGACAAGAAAAATGGTAGCAAAGGAAAAAAGGATGCTTAATAGCGGGAGCGTAAATAGGCCCAAAAACGGAATGGAAAGTCCGAAGAATAGAGTAATAACAGCTCCCACCGAGGCACCTGAAGAAACGCCTAGCGTATACGGGTCTGCGAGAGGATTTCTCAATAAACCTTGGAAGGCGGCTCCCGCAATTGCGAGAGATGCGCCAACCAAGCCTGCCAGAATAACCCTAGGAAGACGGATATTCATAACAATATTTGAAAACATCGAATCAACTTGTTCATTTGGTGTCATGCGGAAAATTTCTGCACCAATAATTTTAATAATATCCATCGCAGGAACAGAAACCGTTCCAATGGAAATGCCTAGCAGCATGGCGGTAACTAGAAATCCGACTGCTATTATATAAGCAAAAATTTTATTATTTAAATGTTTCCGGGTAAATAGCTTTTGCAAGTAGCTCTACTCCTTCAACAAGCCTTGGGCCTGAACGCGTGACTGTATCAGAATCTACGTCTATTACCTGATTATTTTTAACAGCATTAATATCCTGCCAGCCATCACGGGCTAGTACATTGCCAACAGGGTCTTCTGTATAATATCCGTGAGTTGTAATGATTACATCCGGATTTCTTTCAATTACCGCCTCTGGATCCATTTTTGGCCAGTTTTCTTCGGTTACAACGTTATCTGCATGAATCATTTTGAGCATTTCGTCCATAAACGTGTTGGCTCCAACGGCATAAATTTCCGGAGCAGGGGATACTTCAACAAAAACTTTTTTTCGATCTGCATCCTGGATTGTTTTTGCTTTTTCTTTAATCTCTTCAAGCTTTGCTTTCATACTTGAAACAAGCTTTTCAGCCTCTTCCTTCTTTCCACCAGCTGTACCTATCATATTTATGGAATCAAACACTTCATCAAAGTTTTTCGCATCATTGACAACGAGAACAGTAATCCCCGCATCTCTTAGTTGCTGAAGACCAGCTTCTGCATTATGAGCGCTAGATGCATGTGCCAATACTAGGTTCGGGCTTAAGGAAATAATCTTTTCAACATTAAAATCCATACCGCCAATTTTTTCTTTCTCTGCAGCTTCAGCCGGATAATTGTCAAAATCAGATACCCCAACGACTTCCTCACCTAAACCTAATCCAAATGCAATCTCTGTATTACTTGGAAGCAGAGAAACAATTTTCTCAGGCTTCGACTCTATAACAACCTCATTATCGAGGGCATCCTTAATTGTAACCGGAAAATCGGCCTTCTCCTCTTGTGCTGGCTGCGTTTCCTTCTCTGCAGTATTTTCAGTTGGTTCTTCTGCACTTCCCCCGCATCCTGCCAAAACGCCGATAGCCAGCAGCAATGCGAATAATACTGAATAAAGCTTTTTCATTCTAAATTCCTCCAATTTTGAAATACGGGATAACCCTGATCTGAATCCCACATTTTTTGAAATAAAAAAACATCCCCACATGTAATATGGAGATGTTTGCATAGGCATACGAGAAAATAAAGGCTTGTACCTGTCAAACACCTCCTATCCTCGTAGGCTTGTGGTGCATAAGAATTAGGCAGGTCTCCTGGCTCATGGTCATCGCTTTTCTGCGCCTTCCCATACATTGCTTGTACAGTGGTCAAATGCAGTAAGCTCCCATTTACAGTGGCGGGACCGCGTTGGAATAACACCAACTTCCCTTTTAAGTCTTCCTTGTAAGAAAACACCCATTCTTTAAATTATGTATGAAATTTTTCCGCACTTCTGATTATACACTATATTTTTAGAAAATGGGGCAAAGTTATATTTTACTCATGCAAAAACCAATAACAGATGTCTACCTCTATTATTGGCCGTACATTTTCCATTCCCTCAGTTTTTTATCAAAGACAAGCTTTGCAGCACATGGAGTTTTCACTATATATTCGTATTCCTCATACATTTCATCCATATCGGCAAAATCGCCTATCGGCCAAACTGGAATTTCAATTTTTGCCCGACTTTGGTCAATATCCTTAATAGACAGAATGACCCCTTCTCTCATAAGGGGTTTCAATGTACGAAGAATATCATTTGATATCGGCGGATAGGTTTTCTTTTTCTTCAAGCCAAGCAATGATTTCTCTACCTTTGTATGGACCATCTTTTCAGGAATGACTTCCCCAAGCATTCGGAAAAAATCATTAAAATCCCGATAATACGTTTTATTAAACCAGCCGTCATCATGGGCTAAATAAACATATCGATTGCTCAAATTATTATAAAAGGGCGGTTTCAAATGCTCCTTCAAATGGCCAATGTATAAAAGCTCTGCGATGGCTTGGCCCGAAAGCTCATTTAAATCCTCTTCTTCTTCGAAATCAATCCAACAGAAATCACCATACCCATATACATCTTTATCCATTAGCTTTCTCAGCTTGTCTTTTGATACATATTCATGTAAGGTGTGCATATTAAAGTCAGCATCATCATAGCGATGCTTTAACAATAGCAGATTGTTTATCGAATCGAACAAAGCTTGTGTGAACTCAGAAAATTCAATTCCGTACGTCATGACATATTGCTCACGTTCATTCAAATGAATATAGATGATATCTCGAATATTATGATTCCTCTTTTTCAATGGTGCAACCTCCGTACGTATGATAAAGTGAAACTTCAATCAGTGGGGGTTTACCAACGCACAGACGTGCTAGTGCCAATGTTGCCACAGGATGTGACAATCTTAGTCGGCTTTCATCCTCCACTGATTGTTAGTTGAACCAATCGGGCCTTTACGGGCTGTTGATCCTCCACCTAGAAATTTTTAGTTTTACTCAACATCTTGAAGTGGGGGTCTTACAGCCCGTTAATCTGCGATAAAAAATGCTTACATCTTCAGAATAAAAGAGTCAATTTAATAAGATATTTAATAACAGAATCATCTTATCAATAAAAATCAAGGTAATGAATCACTTTATTTTATTTTCCTCAAAAAAGTTTCAATTATATTTATCATAACGGCATTTCTTTCAATAGCAAATTTTTTTATAATAATCATGGTATGTTATTCATTATGGCGCAAGTGCCTTAAAGATTAAACCTCATTCCCGCGAAAGGAGTGTGAGTTGAATGATTCAGAATATGACAGAAAATCAAATCACTCTTCACATTATTAAAACATTAAAAGAAAATAAGAAAAAAGAGTTTGAAACCATTCTCGATGAATTGCAGCCTTATGATATTGCCCAAATTTACGAAGACCTTCCAGAAAAGCATAAAACACGTTTTTTGCTTTATATGAATGTTGACCGGCTTGCTGACTTAATTCAAGAGCTAAGCAAAGAGGATCAGCTTGAGGTTTTAAATAAATTAGGTATCGAGAAAACAGGAGAAGTTCTCGATTTAATGGACAACGATGACTTAGCTCTTCTCTTGGATGATTTATCCCCTGAAAAAATCGCTTCGCTTCTTTCCGGAATGAAGAAAAGCGAATCCAAAATTGTTCAGGACATTATGAATTATCCGCCAGAAACAGCTGGGCGGTTGATGACAAACCGCTTCGTTTGGATTCGGGATTATTATACCGTTATGGACGCGGTTGGAAAACTGAAATCATTTGTTGAATTTGCTGAAACCATCAATTATTTATATGTCATTGATCAAGACCGGAAACTGGTCGGCGTTGTATCTTACCGTGACCTCCTGATTGCTGAGCCTACCGAGGTCATTAAAAATATTATGTACGAACGAGTTATTTCGGTTTCCGTGACTACCGATCAGGAGGAAGTAGCAAGACTCGTTGAAAGATATGACTTTCTTGCGATCCCAGTTGTCAGTGAAGAAAATGTGTTGATGGGGATAGCGACAGTTGACGATATTATTGATGTTGTCATTCAGGAAGCAAATGAAGATTTTGAAAAACTTTCTGCTACAGGGAAGTCGATTGATTTCGAAACAAAGGCTTTCGTAGCTGCCTATCGAAGGCTCCCATGGTTGATTTTGCTCTTATTTATCGGAATTTTATCAGGCAGTATTATTAGCGGCTATGAAGAAACTCTGCAGAAAGTCGTGGCTCTAGCCTTCTTTATGCCTATGATCTCTGGGATGACAGGAAATACCGGAACTCAATCTCTTGCTGTCGTTGTCAGAGGGCTTGTTTCTAATGATATCGACAAGAAAGTGGTAATTCATCTCATTATGAGAGAATTTGGGGTAAGCTTGATTATTGGTTTGATTTGCGGAGTTTTAATTTCACTCATTGCCTTTTTTTGGCAAGGCAACGCAATTCTAGGCGCCGTGGTTGGCAGTTCCTTATTTCTAACATTAATCATTGGGACATTAGCAGGAACGATCATTCCTTTAATTTTGTACCGTTTCAAAATCGATCCTGCTGTTGCTTCAGGACCGTTAATTACAACATTAAATGATATTTTCTCACTTGTGACATACTTTGGGATTGCGACAATGTTTATTAATCATCTTATGTAAAGGCATGGATCTTTTTCCGTGCTTTTATTTTCGGAAACTTCTAGGCTTATTTTTTCGTCATATAAGTATGCAGCAGGAAAAGGCATTGAAAGGGTATTTTTTCTTTGTTACGATGAAATGGAAAGAATAATAGGAATAGGTGTATGCTTAATGAATAAGCCAATAAAAGTAGCCGAACGATTCGATTGGACATTGTGTCTTCTTTTATTTATATTTTTTTTAATAAGTTGTATAGCTATATATAGCGGGCAAGCATCCGGACAATATGAAGGAAATTTTGTGTTGAGCCAGGTTAAGAACTATGTAGTTGGGATTGTAATTATTGGAATTGTCATGTATTTTGACAGTGAACAAATTAAAAGACTCTCTTGGATTCTTTACGGGCTGGGAATCTTGCTTCTCATTGGGTTGTTTATAGCACCTCTAAGTTTAGTACCAGAGATAAAGGGTGCAAGGCTGTGGTATAAAGTTCCTGCACTTGGTTCCTTTCAGCCATCTGAATTCGTTAAGGTTTTCCTTATCATTACCTTAAGCAGAGTCATTGCCAATCATTACGAAAAGTTCATCGTCAAAACGATAAAAACTGATTTATTTCTTTTATTTAAACTTGGAATCATAACAGCTGTTCCGTTAGGTCTGATTATTATTGAGGATTTAGGTACAGCCCTAGTAATCATCGCTATTGCAACAGGCATTATTTTAGTATCAGGGATCTCTTGGAAGATTATTGTCCCCATTTATGGATTAGGTACCGTTTTTGGCGGAACCATTCTATACCTAGTCATTTGGGCACCTGAGTTTTTGGAAAAACACTTTAATATTCAAACGTATAAATTGTTTCGAATATACTCCTGGATAGATCCAGCCGGCCACAAACAGGGCGCCGGATTGCAACTGTATAAATCATTGCAGGCCATCGGCTCCGGCCTTTTAACAGGAAAAGGCTTTAGCGAAAGACAGGTTTATATTCCTGATAGTCATACTGACTTTATATTTAGCGTAATAGGCGAAGAATATGGATTTATTGGCGGCAGTTTGGTCATTAGTTTATTTTTCCTCCTCATTTATCATTTGACGAAAACAGCTCTTGAAACGAAGGATCCATTTAATACTTATATTTGTGTGGGTGTGATCAGTATGATTACTTTCCACGTTTTTCAAAATATCGGGATGACCATTCAAGTTCTGCCGATTACAGGTATCCCCCTTCCTTTTATAAGCTATGGAGGAAGCTCCTTAATGGGCAATATGATGGCAATGGGTCTTATATTCAGTATTAGGTACCACCATAAAGCTTATATGTTTGCATCTGATTCCAAATACGTGGCTAAAAGAGCCAACTAATCTAATATGATAGGTAGCTAATGTACCATTCCCCTCATTCACAAAAAATCGGGCATTTCCGCCCGATTTTTTCATGCTGATCCTTTTATTTTTGCACGATAGCTTTGAACCTTCATCATTGATTTAATAAAGAAATACAGAATAAAGCAGCCTAATAAAATAAGTCCGACTATACTTAAACCGATAAGTTTAAAAATGACACTTATTAAGGTTGCAATATAGATGCTGCTAAGCAGCAGGGTTATTTCTTTATTTTCATAATATCTCGTCAGCTTCGCGCCAAAGGTTGAGCCAATTAGACCTCCTGCAACAAGAAGCAAACTTACTTTATAATTGATCGGAACCGTGAATGCGTAGGATAAAAAAGCGACTGGAACGATTAGAAAAATGGTAAAAAGACTTGTTCCGATCGCTTTCTTTGGTTCTAATCCCAAAAAGGCAACCGAGAGCGGCACAATAATAAAGCCCCCACCAACACCTAATGTTGCAGAAACAAATCCGGCGAATGCACCGATAAGAATCATTTTTATCATTGATGGGGCAACAGGATTGCTTTTTTCAGACCCTTCTTCCTTACGCCCTTGTTTAAACATTTTCATTGCAAAATACGAGAGTAAAATGATATAGAAAATCGGGATAACCCATTCGTCTAAGCCTCTATTTTCCAAGAAAAGCACAAATGGCTTTGCCAGCTGAGTAGCTGCAATTCCGCTTATGCCGAGAATGACTCCATTTTTCCAAAGGATGTTTTTTAAGCGGATATGTGTTGTGATTCCTGAAAATGAAGTTCCAAGTGTAAATAATAAACTTGTCGTCACCGCTTCAATAGGAGAATATCCAAAAAGCATGAGCAGAGGGGTTAAGATAAATCCTCCGCCAACCCCGAAGAAACCAGATAATACACTAATACAGGCACCTAATAGAAAAAATAAACTAATGAGCATCATAAAACTCCTTACTGAATGCGACCTTTCCTATATTGTAGATGATTTATCCGCGTAATGCTAAACTTTTTCAGCCTTAGCTTGATACGCAGCTTTCAACTTTCTTTTCCTTTAACATGACGTGCCTCCATAAAATGAAATGCATTAAAGAAGAATGATCATTGGTTATATATTTATGTATTCATTTGAAAAAAGAAGAAAAACTAATAACAATTACTCCTAGCTCTTTTAGGGCTGGTTTTTTTAATATTTAATACTAAATTATAATTATTATAATTTAGTATTGATTTTAATATTGTATATGTTATAATAAATATAGACATAACAGAGGAGGATGAAATTATGGAAAACTTATATTCAGCATTAAATGTTCAAATTGCAAATTGGAGTGTCCTTTACACAAAACTTCACCGCTATCATTGGTTAGTAAAAGGACCATTCTTCTTTACGCTTCATGAGAAATTCGAGGAGTTTTACAATGAGGCTGCAAGTGTTGTAGATGAAGTTGCTGAACGCCTGCTAACAATTGGCGGAACACCTGTCGCAACAATGAAGGATTACTTAAGCCTGGCAACGATCGAAGAAACAAAAGGCGAAACAACTTCAGATGAAATGGTTTCAAGTTTAATTGCCGATTACAAGCAATTAAAATCGGAGCTAAAAGAGCTAGCCGATTTGGCTGACGAACAAAATGAAGACGCGACTAATGATCTAGCTGTAGGGCTGATAGGGAAAATTGATACACATATTTGGATGCTTAGTGCTTACTTAGGAGAATAATATAAGACAGATGATAAGTCAGTGAGATTTCTCACTGGCTTTTTTTCGTTTAAAAGAGGAATTGGCTTCTAAATCGTGAACTATTACAATAACTATTTTGTAGGATGTGGTTAATTGAAGAAATATATTGTTCTGCTTGATATTGTTTTTTACGTTGTGTTTCCCTTGGCAGTATGGAACTTAGGCCGCGAGTGGCTTGGGGACTACTTGGCCATGATTCTATCTACAGTACCAGGTATTCTTTACAGCCTATACCGCTTTTTTGAGCTCAAGAAAATTAACTTCTTCGGTATTTATTTACTAACCAATCTGATTATTACCTTCCTCATTGATGTACTAGCAGGTTCAGCCCTTCAGCTCCTTTGGAATAATGTCATTTATTCCTATATTTTAGGCGTTGTTTTCTTTGGGACCATCATTGTCAAAAAGCCCATTTTTTTATATATGGCGCTTGATTTGACGGAAATGCAAGGGCAGGATCGTTCAGAGATGAAATCCCTTTTCTTTGAGAAGAAAATATTAACCATCTTCGGCTGGATTACCGCTGGCTTTGCCCTTAAGTTTATCATTTTGGCAACTATTAAAACGTGGCTTATTCAACAATATGGTGTAGAAGCATTTGATAAAGGAATTATTTTAAGACAAATACTAAACTGGGGCTTTACGATTGTGTCATTGAGCGGTTTTTATTTTATAAACAAGGAGTTAGGAAAATCTTCTCATGATGATGACAAGGAGCCTTCTCAAGGAGAAAGTCCAATACTTAAATAATAATCACTCAGGATTGTAAGAAAATGTTAAGATTAGATTATTGAATATGTTTAAGGAGCAACAGCATATGAATAACTTGAAGTACTCACTCTTTATTTTCATCGGTGCCTGCAGTTATGGGATTTTAGCTTCTATTGTCAAAACAGGTCTAACAGCCGGCCATACGGTTTATGAATTAACTGGCAGCCAGTACTTATTTGGTTTTTTGTTGCTTTTAATAACTTATCCATTTATTAAACGGGTAAAAATTAGCTTTAAACAAGCTGGGGCACTTATGTTAACCGGCACTGCCTTAAGCTTGACAGGTATTTTTTATGGACTAAGCCTCGAGCGTGTCTCTGCTTCCCTAGCAATTGTTTCCTTATTTCAATTCACATGGATTGGTATATTAATAGAAGCCCTATATGAAAAGAAGATGCCAAGCAAAAATAAGATTCTTTCTGTCATCTTTCTAATTATTGGTACGGTTTTTGCTAGTAATCTTTTGAGCAGCAGCGCCCAGCCTCTTCAAATTGATGGTTTGGTTTATGGATTTTTATCTGCTGTTACGTATGCATTATTTATTTTTGCAAGCGGGAAAGTGGCAACAGGTGTGCCGACTATTCAACGAAGTGTTTTTATTACACTTGGAGGACTTATCGTACTCTTATTCATTGCAGGTCCTATGCTTATTACAAATGGGGTTAACCTCGATGGCCTGTGGAAATATAGTTTATCCATGGCGTTTTTCGGAGCGATTTTTCCAATCGTCCTTTTTGCAATTGGAACACCGAAAATTGACGCTGGGCTAGCTACCATTGTTGGGTCTGCCGAACTGCCTGCTGCAATTGTCGCTGCCATGCTTATATTGGGGGAGAAAATAACAAGTGCACAAACAATTGGAATTGCTCTTATCCTAATCGGCATTTCCATTCCCCAGCTTCGATTTATAAGAATGTCCCGGAATCGATTAGGAGCTTGAAAGATTTTTAGGAGGGAAATATATAATGATTTTTAAGGAAACCATTTCTTCCGAGGAAGAACTTCGCACATTATTAGGAACGCCCAGCAAAAATGTGGCAAATAAGGTAATCCATCATATAGATCATCACTGCAAGGATTTTATCGCAAAGTCTCCAATTCTATTTATTTCAACCTCGGATACACATGGAAACTGCGATACCTCTCCTCGCGGGGATGCGCCAGGTTTTGTACATATAATAGATCAACAACATATAGTTATACCTGAAAGACCCGGAAACAAACGGATGGATTCGCTGAGGAATATCATTGCTAATCCCCATATCGGTCTTATCTTTGTCATTCCAGGCCTCGAAGAAACTTTAAGAATAAATGGAAAAGCATGCATTATTAAAGATTCGGATGTTCTCGAAAAAATGGCGGTTCAAGGCAAGGTCCCTTCACTTGGCATCGGGGTTCAGGTAGAAGAGTGCTTTATACATTGTGCCAAGGCCTTTAAGCGGTCTAAACTTTGGTACCCAGAAACTTGGGCCTCCAAAGATCAATTGCCATATCCACCTCAAATATTAGCAGATCATATTAATTTACCAGATGTAAATAGTGAAACCATTCATACATCTCTTGAAGAAAGCTATTCTAAAAGACTATATTGAAATGAATGCAGAAAAGGAGTGGTTCTAAAGAGCCATTCCTTTTCATTTTTATTAAAAGACTTTACTCTCTCCCCTTCTTAACTAAGAATTTTTATTGACATTTCCCTTTTTCAGGAGTATTTTATTAAACACGTTATTTTGGGGAACTCTTTAAAAGAGCTCAAGTATCGGGGGGATTTTCATGCAAAGGCATTTTTGTTTTATCAGGAAAAAGGTGCATATTAGCCATGATGAATAAAACATTAAAAATCAGTCCACCACGTCTTCTTGTACTTGTTTTTGCTTTCTTTATTGGTGTAGGGACGATCCTATTAAAACTTCCCATAGCTACGGAGCACTCCATTTCTTGGATTGATGCACTTTTCACAACCACATCTGCTATGACAGTAACAGGTCTAAATGTAGTTGATCCGGGATCAACCTACACTTTATTTGGAGAGATTGTTATTATGTGTCTCATCCAATTAGGCGGCTTAGGTATTATGTCGTTTGCTGTTTTGATTTATTTCATGCTTGGAAGGAAAATAGGCTTTCAAGAGCGGCTCGTTATGCAGCATGCTTTAAATCAGACTTCACTTGGGGGAGTTATTAGGCTTGTTCGGAATTTATTTATCTATTCTTTTGCGATTGAGGGCTGCGCCGTCATTTTACTTTCGATACGTTTTGTCCCTGAATACGGTTTAGCAAAAGGTCTTTACTACAGTTTGTTTCATTCTGTTTCAGCCTTCAATAATGCAGGTTTTGCTCTTTGGGAAGATAATCTTATGGGTTTTGTAGGTGATCCTGTCATTAATCTCGTGATTTCGCTTTTATTTATTATTGGCGGTATTGGTTTTACGGTTTTAATTGATTTGAAAAGAGCAAAAAGATTTCGAGATTTATCTTTACATTCAAAGCTTATGATTATTAGTACGATTGCTGTAAACATAGCATCAATGATTATTATTTTTCTTTTAGAATACAATAATCCAAACACATTAGGCCCTTTAACCAGCTGGGAGAAATTCTGGGCCACTTATTTTCAAGCCGTTTCCCCTAGAACTGCTGGATTTAATACGGTTGATCTCAGCGGTCTTGAGGATCCCACTGCATTTTTCATGACTTTACTCATGTTTGTTGGTGCAGGGAGTGCTTCTACAGGCGGGGGGATTAAGCTGACAACCTTTATTATTTTTATTCTAGCTGTAACTACCTTTATACGAGGGAAGAGCGCTATTGTGGTTTTTCGAAAGACCATTGCTGATACATTCGTTATTAAAGCTTTAGCCATTACAATGATTAGCATCCTGTTTATCTTTATCGCGATATTTTTCCTTACCATTACAGAAAATCAACCTTTTATAAAACTTGCTTTTGAAGTCCTGTCTGCTTTCGGTACCGTTGGACTCACAATGGGATTAACAGGAGACTTATCTGAAATTGGGAAACTGATCATTATCTTTATCATGTTCCTTGGAAAATTAGGCCCTTTAACATTAGTATTTTCATTTGCCCGTCATCAAAAGGAACAGAAAGTGCGTTATCCAAAGGAAGATATATTAACAGGATGAAAATATACTGGTTGGCTTGTAGAAACGGTTCTTCTACAAGCTTTTTTGATATTATTAGCTGAATAAATTTCATTTTGTTAGCAATTTCGAATGACTTATCAGCGAAATATTGATTTGTTAGCTAATTTAAGGATTTATTAGCCAAATCGATCTGTTTTGTCAGCCAATTCCTGCCGTTTGTCAGCCAATTTGGGGATTTATCAGCCAATTCCTGCCCCGAAAAAAAAAACGCACTATCCTCTAAGATAGAACGTCACTCAACTCTTCATAAAATTAGAAAGCACCTTGCCGATTTGTACTAGCGTCTGCCTGCCCTCTGCCTGCTTGGAAAGCTGATCAATCAAAACAGCAGCATAAATTGTTTTTTCACCATACTTAATGATAGCACAATCGTGTTCGACACCAGGTAATTCTCCTGTTTTATTAGCAACTTGCATGGCCTCTAAATCTATCGATTCAGAAAGCTTATTCTTAAACTGTTGCTTTTCCAATATACCAAAAGCCTTTTCTGAGTTTTCCTTTGATAAAAAACGATGTTGATCAATGACCTTTAAGCAAGTAACCATATCATTTGGAGTTGTATAATTGTCCATTCCAATTTTTATTGCTTCAAAATCCATCATCTTTCGGTTAAGTTCAGTGCTTTGCAGGTTTAGAGCTTTTATACACTGATTGATTTCATTCATTCCTATTCGATCGATTAAAAGATTTGTCGCACTATTATCGGAAACAATGATCATTAATGCCATTAAATCGATTATTTTTAATTTCAAATCAGCCGACAAAGCTTGTATGATCCCCGCGCCTCCTACTCTTTTAGAGGGGAAAGCGGGTAAATATTCGTGAAGGTCAAGAAGTCCATCTTCACATTGTCGAAATCCCTCTATTAAAATAGGAATTTTAATCAGACTCGCTGCAGAAAACTTATCATTATGATTGATTTCTATCCGGCCTTCACAAGTTTCAATGACTAATCCGACTCTACCTTCACAATGAGCAACAAGTTCCGAAACCTGCTTTTTTAAATTTCCATGGCCCATCATTACTCTTTCGCACGCAACGTAACAGCTACTTGCGAGTTGTTAGAGTCACCTGTCACGTTCTTATTATATAAATGGCAAGCAACAAAATGGCTCTCCTCCACTTCCTGCCATTCAGGCTTCATCGTTGCACAAGCTTCCATCGCATATGGACAGCGAGTTCTAAATACACATCCACTCGGCGGATTAATTGGACTCGGAAGCTCCCCCTGTAAGATAATTCGTTCACGCCTGTCTTCTACATCTGGGTCTGGAATCGGGATAGCTGATAAAAGAGCCTGTGTATACGGGTGAAGAGGATTTTTATAAAGATTAGCGCTTTCCGTCAATTCCACAAGGTTCCCTAAATACATAACACCTATCCGGTCACTAATATGTTTAACCATGGATAAATCATGGGCGATAAATAAATAAGTTAACCCCTTCTTCTTTTGTAGGTTCTTCAGAAGATTGACGACCTGTGCCTGAACAGATACATCCAGCGCGGAAATCGGTTCATCTGCAATAATGAAATCTGGATCTAACGATAGAGCGCGGGCAATACCTATTCTCTGTCTTTGACCACCGCTAAATTCATGCGGATAGCGATTGGCGTGATCCCTATTAAGACCAACGTCCTCTAATAATTGATATACTCTTTCGAGTCGCTCCTGCTTATTCGGATATACCCCATGAACCTCCATTGGCTCAGAGATAATTTCCTTTACGGTTGAACGCGGATTTAATGAAGCATATGGATCTTGGAAAATCATTTGCATCTTTCTATGGAAAGCAAACTTTTCTTTTTCATTCATTTCATGGACATTTTTTCCGTCAAAAATAACTTCGCCCTCTGTCCGATCATATAGCCCGATAATGGTACGTCCGGCAGTCGATTTTCCGCAGCCAGATTCCCCAACAATTCCGAACGTTTCTCCCTTTTTTATATAGAATGAAACATCGTCAACCGCCTTTAATATTTGTCCTTTTCCTAAAGAAAAATGTTTCTTAAGATGCTTTACTTCTAACAATGCTTCATTTGTCATAACTATTCCCCCGTCTCTTGCCAATAGCGTCTAGCTGCACATAATTCCTTTTCGTATACTGTGTCCTTTAATTCGATGATTTCTATACTTTTTCCTGTATTAGGGGAGTGCAGGAGCTTTCCTTCCCCATAATAAATGCCAACGTGATGGATTTTGCCCTTCCCTTCCTCATAGGCAAAGAACAGGAGGTCGCCTGGCTTTATTTCGTTCAATTCAACATTTTCCCCTGAGGCTGCCTGATCATGTGCATCACGTGGAATCGTGTATCCATTAGCTTTGCACATGGAGTAGCTAAACCCTGAGCAATCATAGCCGTAGCTGCTCATTCCTCCCCATAAATAAGGCAATTGAAGGAATTGTACACCTGCCGCAACAATGCTTTCTCCATTCCCTTTAGGACGAGCATGCAAGGTTTCATACTGACTGATTTCTCCAGCCTTTAACAGTCCCTCTCCTGATGGCGTTTGAACCCGTACCCAATCACCCTCCAACCCTATTATAGGCAATATGGTTTGATAGCTTAATATCATAATAGGCTCATAATCGCTTCCGTATAGAATACTCTTTTTCTCGTCTACGACTGCAATTGTTCCCTCTTCAAGCTTCCAGTCTTGAGTCTGAATGAGCTGAGCCTTCGAAACCCATCCTGGATAGCCTTTCGGATTTTTGGACGAAGCTTGATCGAGAACAATGATTTGCGCCCAATCCTCTTTCTCTCCTGTAATCAGAACCTCTTCACCGAATAACACTTGTGTTTGGACGAGGTTTTGATTACATAGCCCTAAGCTCGTTTCATAGGTCAGGCCATTTAGCCACGCTTCCACATCAGCCGGGTACTCCACTGCTTCTTTATCGATATCCCTCGCGGAGTCATAAGATGTCCAAACCGTAGCAACCGGAACATTTACTAGCCATTTATATTGTATTGCCAATTGAAGCTCCCTCCCCTACATGAACATGGCGTATGCCTAAACCTGGCTCTGATGGCAGTGTAACTTTTCTGCCGTTATATTTAATGCCGCCTTCCACTAGCTCCTTCGCCAGCATTAATGGAGCGTCAAAATCAAAGCGGGTTATATTCCTCTTACTGGCTGCAAAGTGTGCTGCAGCTGTAATACCAATCCGCGTTTCAATCATACTTCCAACCATACATTCCATTCCGCTTACCTCTGCAAGCTGATTGATGATTTGGGCCTGATAGATTCCGCCAGATTTCATTAGTTTAATATTAATTAAATCTGCACTTCTAGTTTTAATCACCTCAAAGGCCTGCCGCGGTGAGAAAACACTTTCGTCCGCCATTATCAAAGTATCCACATGATCAGTCACCTGTTTAAGACCAGCTATATCCCAAGCTTTTACAGGCTGTTCAACAAGCTCAATATTTAAATCCATTTCCTCCATTTTACGAATGGCTTGAATGGCTTCCTTCGGTGACCAGCCCTGATTAGCATCCAGACGAATTTTTATTGCCTTGCCGACACGTCCCCTTATTTCACGAATCCGCTCGATATCAGTTAGAACATTATCCTTTCCAACCTTAACCTTCAGTACATCAAAGCCCTGCTGAACATAAGCAACAGCGTCTTCTCCCATTTCTTCAGGTCCGTTTACACTTACGGTAAAGTCGGTTTCAATTTCCTGTTTATGCCCCCCTAAAAACTGATAAAGCGGGAGCTTGCATTGCTGTGACAGACAATCATATAGGGCCATATCAATCGCCGCTTTTGCACTCGAATTTCCGATTATAATCGATTGAATTCCTTGGAAAAGAGTTTCATAGTTTAATAGACTTCGCTGCTCTAAATAGGGCTTTAATACATGGTGAATGGCTGATTCAATGCTTGAAAGAGTTTCTCCAGTAATGACAACAGTTGGCGGAGCTTCTCCCCAGCCGATTATTCCGTTGTCACATGAGACCTTTACTAAGATGGACTCAGCCGTAGTCACAGTGCGAAGTGCCGTTTTGAATGGTTTAATAAGTGGTATTGCTACCCTGTATGTCTCAATTTTGTCTATTTTCATATATACCACCTTTTAAGGTAGTTCAAAGGAACAGAAGCATAGCACCCTTTGAACGAAATCTTTTTTACTGTATGCCACTTTCGATTATTAATTGTTTATTTGCAGTATCCAGCTCCGCATTCACACCGAGAGGGATGGAAATATGCGGAGAGCAATGACCAAATCTAAATCCCTTAATAGCAGGCTTATTAGCTAAGAGCGCATAATGATGTATCACCTCATCAAGAGATAAAGAAAGCTCCCTTTCCGGAACACAGTTATTAAAATCACCAATAATGAGTCCTGCTGCATCATAAAGCTTCCCTGCCATATGCAATTGATTTAGCATTCTATCTATAGAACGAGGCTCTTCATTAATATCTTCAATTAATAAAAGCTTGCCTTTAGTATCAATCTCAAATGGGGTGCCAATTGTGCTCGCTATAAGGGACAAATTTCCCCCAGTTATTTCTCCGTTGGCTTTGCCTTCAATTAATGTTTCTAGTAGAGAAATTTCTTCGTTATACTGGATCTCAGTTGGATTGAATAATTGCTTAAAATATTCCTTCGAAAGTGGATCTGCATCCACTTTTCCGATATCAGATGCAAGCATAGGTCCATGAAAAGTAATAAGTCCTGCTAGCTTGCGAATAGCCGTATGCAAAAAGGTAATATCGCTGTAGCCCCAGAAAATTTTCGGGTTGCTTTTAATAAGCTCGTAATCAATATGGGAAGCAATTCTCCCCGTCCCATATCCTCCGCCTGCACAGATAATTGCCTTTACGTCATTATCCGCAAACATCATATGTAAATCTGCTAATCGATCTTCATCTTTTCCAGCTAAATATCCATATTGATCATAAACATGTTTTCCGAGCTTTATCTTTAACCCCAAATCCTCTATGAAAGCGAAAGAACGATGCAAATTCTCTTGATTTGGCGGACTGGCTGGCGCAATAATACCGATGGTGTCCCCAGCCTTTAACGCGCGAGGTTTTATTAACATGCTGGCACATCCTTCCTGAAAATTTGACCTTTCCTTAATCAAAATATAAAAATTTCTTCATATTCTTTTTAAAAAAAGGGATGTTCAACCGAACACCCCTTTTGAAATTTAATTTAACTTACAAGTAAGTTAGCATAGATATCTAGCTCCAGCGCCTAGGGGCTCGCCGACTAAGAACGCCACGTCCTGTGGCAACATCGGCACTAGTACGTCCTATACGTCGGAGGTCATAAGCCAATCCGACAAGAAGGTTAAAGGGCAACCTTCTCGCCGGCTCGTCTTATGCTTGTCGCCCCTGGGCAAGGCGCTTCCGCTTTTAATTTTTATCCGCCCATTTCAGTTCCATATATCCAACAGGATGGCGAACGATGCCTGAAACAGCTTCATTCTCTAAATTAACTTGGTTATAGAAATAAAGTGGGACGATTGGCATTTCTTCAAATAGGATTTTCTCAGCCTCGTACATCATATCGTAGCGCTTTGCTTCATCTGCTTCATTTTTTGCATCCTTAATTAATTGGTCATATTTTGCATTGCTCCAGCCCGTACGGTTCATAGATAGACCAGTCTGGAAGTTTTCTAGGAAGTTAATTGGGTCCGCATAGTCAGCAAGGAAAGAACTGCGCGAAAATTGGAATTTCAAGGCTTTCTGGTCTTCCGCAAATACGTTCCACTCCATATTTGCAAGCTTCACTTCTACACCCAGATTATCCTTAAACATTTGCTGAAGAGCCTCAGCAATTTTCTTATGTGCATCACTTGTGCTATAAGTGATTGTTACTTCAGGAAGTGTCTCATAGCCTTCCTCTTCCATTCCTTTTGCTAAAAGAGCTTTTGCTTCTTCAACATCTGTTTTTACAAGATCGCCTGCTGTTTCACGGAAATCCTTTCCGTTCGCATCATTAAATCCATATGCAACGAAGCCATAAGCTGGCTTTTGTTTGTTTTTTGTAACAAAGTCAACAATTTGCTGCTGGTCAATGGCCATAGCAAAGGCTTTACGAATATTTACGTTTTGGAACGGCTCCATCGTTACGTTAAAACGATAGAAATAATCCCCTGCCTGATCTTCAACCTTAGCTTTTCCTTCTGAGAGAATTTGTTCAGCTAGATCTGCCGGAACTTCAGAAACGTCAAGCTCACCAGTTTGGAACATTTGGTATTCCGTATTTGTATCATCGATAATGGCCCAATGAACTTTGTCTAGCTTCACTGTTCCAGCATCCCAGTATTGGTCATTCTTTTCCATTACGAAATGGCTGTCATGCTGCCATTCTGTTAAGTTAAAAGGTCCATTTCCAACAAATGATGCTGCTTCAGCAAACCATTTTGGATTTTCAGTTGCTACCTTCTCATTAATTGGGAAGAAAGCCGGATTTGTAATAACACTTAAGAAATAAGCTTGTGGACTAATTAAAGTTACTTCGAAAGTTTTGTCATCAACTGCTTTAACCTTCACATCATCAGCTGAACCTTCGCCATTGTTATAAGCTTCTGCTCCCTCGATGAAATAGCCAAGGAATGCAGCTGGAGATCCTGTTTCAGGGTCTAAAAGGCGTTTCCATGCAAATACAAAATCGCCTGCTGTTACGTCATCGCCATTTGACCATTTTGCATTATCGCGAATGTGGAAAGTATATGTTTTCCCATCCTCTGACACATCCCATTTTTCAGCAGTTGCTGCTTCAGGGTCATGACTTTCACCTAGGCGTGTCAGCCCTTCCATTAAGTTATTTAACCCAGCCCAAGAAACATTATCAAAACCGATTGGAGGATCAAACGAAGTTGGCTCCATGCCATTGTTTAAATAAAGAACCTTTTCAGTTACTACCTCTTCTTCTTTATTGCCATCATCCTTCTCTTTTTCTACAGGCTCTTTTCCTGCATCCTGCTTTGCTGTACAGGCCGCAAGTACCAAAATCAATAGACCTGTTAGCAAGAGTGATAAAACCTTTTTCATGCCATTTCCCCCTTTTTAATATTAATGACCATTTTTACTATTCTCAGCTATATGATAATCGCTGATAGAAAAGAACCTTCAAAGGTCTCATGCCTTCGTACCCTTCTTGCTATATGCAATTAGGGCTATTTAAAAAGCTAGAAACCCTCTGAAAGGTCTAACCTACTTCAAACTTGCCAGCATTTTCACAGCACGTTCGTCCTGCAGCCAGCAGTCAACTTGATGTTCATTACTTAGGTGGGTTTTAAATGGATAAGCCCGCTCACAAACCTCCATCGCATAGCTGCATCTTGCTGTAAAAGGGCAGCCTTTCGGAGGTGAAAATAGATCTGGAGGGGAGCCTCCTATCGGGACAAGATCAGCGCCTTCTAAGTCAAGACGAGGAACAGAGTTTAATAAACCCTTCGTATATGGATGCTGCGGTTGATAGAATATTTCTCTTCTCGAACCGGCCTCTACGATTTTTCCGGCATACATGACCGCAATCCGGTCAGCCACTTGGGCAACTACACCAAGATCATGGGTAATGAGTATAATAGATACACCTGTTTTCTTCTGAATATCTTTAAATAAATCTAGTATTTGTGCCTGTATCGTTACATCCAGTGCTGTCGTAGGCTCATCAGCAATCAATACCTCTGGCTGGCAAACGAGAGCCATTGCTATAACAATACGCTGCCTCATCCCCCCGCTAAATTGGTGAGGATAATGTTTTAACCTCTCCTCTGGATCTGGGATGCCTACTAAATCCAGCATTTCTAATGCTGTCTTTTTGGCCTCTTGTCTGGAAATGGATTTATGCTGCAAAATCCCTTCAATAATCTGTTCGCCAATCTTTAAAGTAGGGTTAAGAGCTGTCATCGGATCCTGAAAAATCATCGATATATCTGCCCCACGAATATTTCTCATTTCCGGCTCTTTCAATTTAGTTAAATCGTTTCCTTTAAATAGAATCGAGCCATCCACAATTTTACCTGGCGGATTTGGGATAAGGCGCATAATACTTTGTGATGTTACACTTTTTCCGCAGCCCGATTCTCCCACGATAGCTAGTGTTTCCCCTTTGTATAAGTCAAAGGTAACCCCTCGGACAGCTTTCACTTCTCCTCCGTATGTCTTAAACGAAACATGGAGATTATTTACTTCGAGAACTTTTTCCATGATGATTACCTCCTTAACTTCGGATCAAGTGCATCCTGGAGTCCGTCCCCGAGCACATTAAACGAAAACATGGTCAGTGAAATAAAGAATGCAGGGAAAAATAATCTCCACCAATGACCTGATAGAATAGTAGACAAACCATCGCTCGCCATTGACCCCCAGCTAGCAAAAGGCGGCTGAATGCCTAGCCCCAGAAAGCTTAGAAAAGCTTCTGCGAAAATAGCAGATGGTACAGTTAAAGTCATTTGTACAATAATCGGCCCCATTGTGTTTGGAAGCAGATTTTTCCTAATAATCCTTGATGTTTTCGTTCCGAATGTCTTAGATGCAAGGACAAATTCGTAGTTTTTTATTTGCAGGACCTGCCCTCTTACAATCCGGGCCATTCCAATCCATCCTGTTACAGTAAGGGCGAAGATAATTGTAAATAAACCTGGCCCCATGACAACACTTATTAAAATAACTATTAATAAATATGGCAGTCCGTATAAAATTTCAACTATTCTCATCATGACATTGTCTGTTTTTGCGCCTTTATATCCGGCGATTCCTCCATAGACAACCCCAATGGCAAAATCAATTAAGGCAGCTACGATCCCAACAAACAGGGATATTCTAGCTCCATACCACGTTCGAGAAAATACATCTCTGCCCAGTTCATCTGTCCCAAACCAGTGTTTACTTGAAGGGGGCAAATTTTGATTCATGAGCTTTTGTTCTGTGACATCATGTGGAGAAATGATTGGTCCAAATATCGCCATAAAGGCAAGAAAAATGAGAAAGGTCAGTCCCGCCATGGCTAATTTATTCTTTAATAGGCGTCTCCATGCGTCCTTCCAGTAGCTAAGACTTGGACGAACAACGGCCTCAGCCTCAGCTTGATTACTTTTTTTCGGAACAAACCATTCATCTGGAATGTCTGCTGCAATATGTCGATCATGCTGTTTTTTTAGTTCCATTAGGCCGCCTCCTTTTTATGCAGCTTGATTCGAGGGTCGAGGATGCCATAAGCAATGTCCACTAAAAATAGCATCATAATTAGAATTGAGCTGTAAAAAACTGTTGTCCCCATGATGACAGGGTAGTCTCGTTGATTAATACTTTCCACAAAATACTTTCCCATGCCCGGGATGGCAAAAATCTTTTCGATAACAAATGTCCCCGTCAGAATACTGGCTGCAAGTGAGCCTAATACTGTAACGACCGGCAATAGTGCATTTCTTAATGCATGTTTAAAAACAATTTTCACTGGTGACAATCCCTTTGCTTTTGCTGTCCTAATATAATCCTGTGTCAGTACTTCAAGCATACTGGCTCTCGTTAACCTGGCGATGATGGCCATTGGGCCTGTTGCAAGTGCTAACGTTGGCAGGATCATATGCTTCGGACTCACCCATGTAGCAACAGGAAGGATACCCCAGTTAACAGCCACTTGTTGAATAAGAAGGGTGGCCATTACGAAGTTTGGAATCGAGATCCCGAGAACAGCTATCGTCATGGCCATATAATCAATGAAGCCATTATGACGAAGGGAAGCAATCACTCCAAGTGTGATACCGGATAGAACCGCAACAATTAAAGTCACAATCCCTAGCTCAAACGAAACCGGGAATCCCCTTCCAAGCATTTCGTTGACGGTTTGAGATGATTTTTTAATTGAAGGTCCAAAGTCTAATGTAGCAACTGATTTCAAATACATTCCATATTGAACATAAAGCGGTTTATCCAAGTGATAGAACTTTTCCAGGTTCCTTTGAACCGTCTCATTCGTAGCTCTTTCCTCGTTAAATGGAGAGCCTGGTATCGAATGCATGAGAAAAAAGGTAAGTGTAACGATTAGCCAAAGTGTTACAAGCATGGCAATGAGGCGTTTTACAATGTAAGTTGTCATTTAATAACACTTCCTAACAGAATGATGTTCTCATCGCTAATTCAACCATGACCAGCATTGCTCTATAGGCTTCAAGAATATCCTTTGCCTGATAACGGACAATGGTCGAGTTTTCTTCAATCTCAGTACCTGGCATTAAAGCAGCCCATTCTGCTTGCCCGTAGTTGGCAAATTCGATTCTGAGAAGCGGATTTTCTGGCGGTGCAAGCGGTTTCACTAAATCGCGATTTTTCAGAGCCTCGGCTGTTTTCTCTCTTAGAAGCTCGCCTGCTTTTGCAGGTGTTAATGATTTAACGGCTGAACGGGTAATGGTTTCCTTTACAACCGCAGTGGTTACATTTGGAATTAGCTGCTCCGCCTCCAATGCGGCACGGTCGTCTCCCGCTACCATAATGACAGGAACTCCATAGTAGCCTGCAACATAAGCATTGAGACCCATCTCTCCGACTGCCACGTCATTGATATACATATTGCGTACGCCAAAAATCATCGAATGGGACATAGCTCCCTTCATGGAAGCCCTCGCATGATAGCCGACAAAAACAGCTCCAACGAAAGTTGAATCCAGCCCTTGGACCATTGAATAAGGCTTAACATCTCCTACTATTACTTGAGCCTTTGGATGGAGGTTTTCTATGAGGAGATTATTCATTTTCGAATGGCTATCATTTACTAATACCTCTGAACAACCTTGGTCATAGGCTGCTGTAATAACATGGTTAGCCTCTTCAGTCATAATCCTTCTGCTTCGCTCGTAATTATGCTTGGAAGAATCAACATGTGTATAGTCAGCCAGACCTGTAATCCCTTCCATATCAACAGATATGTATAGCTTCATTTATATGTCCCCCTATTTATAGTTTAATAGAACTTATCAAAAAATAACTTCTTTTGAAGAAACATACAGTATTTGAAATAAAAAACCAGCTGCCAGAGAAAATCAATCATCTCCAACAGCTGGATTTCATCTGCGTTTAACAGAAAAAGCAGCTTATTTATTCATAATTTGTGTATATTTAATATTCGCGTTCTTAAAAGCGACCATTAAAGCCTTTTGAGATGATCCAAAATACCGCCGTTCAATTTCATCCAGCACATGATCAACGTCTAGAATCGATTTTCCTACAAACAGTGATTTAATAAAAGCTGAAGTCAATGCAATCGTAGATGAACATTCCGCATCGACTATTTGGTCGGTTTCTCGGTTGATGACAAGTCCAATGAAGAAACCATTATATTTTTGCATTATCGGATTGTTCGAAGAAGTCTTACTGTCGCCAATAATATAAACAGTATTTTGCTGAAACATGAACATGCCTCCTGCAGAGCAAGGATATTACATGGGGTGTTTATGTGGACAACATAAACATTCAATGTAATGCATAGCCCTTATTAGGATTGTAATACAACAGAGACAGACTGACAACCATTTTAAAAGATTTTTCTAAATATTTTATTAACTATAATTTTATTTTATTGCTTATTTTACGTCCAATAATACCTTGTCCCTTGCATGCTGAAGAAGCAGTTCACCCGTTATTAGCTTCTCTCCTCCGCCTTGAGCAAACTGATCGTTTCCTCCACCCTTTCCATTTATTAAAGGAAACAGCTCACTTGAAATACTCTTCATACTAACAGTCTGCTGGGCGCCTCTTGCACATACAAATTGCAGCTTACTTTCCGTTTCATTCAATAAGAAAACAATAACTTCATTAGAAAGAGCAGTCATCAATCGGGCTAGCTTCTGAAGTTCCTGAATAGACCGATTCTGAAAAATCTCATTAACGATCTTCCTATTTTCTGTATGATCTATTGAACTAAGAAGATCCTTTGCTTCATAGGACAAAAGCAATTCCTGCATAGCATCTAATGACTTTTCACGATCTTTTCCATTCTCTATTAGCTTTTTAGATGCTGCCGCAAGATCTTGTTCCGGTGCATTTAACAGATCTGTTAACTCCCTGAGTACTTTATGCTTTTGATGGAGCTGGGTTAAAACCCGTCCTCCGCAAACAAAGTGAACCCGGATTTTATTTTTTTGCCGTTCCCAATCCAATATTTTGATAGGCCCAACTTCAGCCGTGGATTTAGGATGAGTCCCGCCGCAGCCGTTATAATCAAAATCAGGAATAATCACAAGGCGAATATTTTCGGTAACGGTCAACTCTTTCCGCAATTGGTAATTGGGAAGTTCATCCTCCGAAACCCATTTTGTTTCGATTAGCCGGCCCTCTGAAACAATTTGATTCGCTAGCCGCTCCGCCTCCATCGCCTGTTCCTCTGTAAGCTCGCTTATATCTAAATCAATCGATACCATTTCTTTTCCTAAATGAAAACCTATCGTTGCATAATTAAAAAGCTCTACAAAAGCCGCCGTTAAAATATGCTGGCCCGCATGCTGCTGCATATGATCAAAACGCCTGTCCCAATCAATTTCACACGCAACCATGTCAGCTGTTTCATCAAGCTCGGCCTCTAAATAATGGCGGATTTCTCCGTCAATTTCTTCCACATCAATAACCTTCACACCATTCAAGGCGCCAGTATCATAAGGCTGGCCCCCGCCCGTTGGATAGAAAGCTGTTTCATCTAAAACAGCAAACCATCTGCCCTGCTCATCCTTCTCTTGTTTCAGTAAATGGGCACGGAAGGATTTCATATAAGGATCTTTATAATATAACTTACCGTCCAATGTTTTAATCCCCTTTGCTTTTTCTTAAAAGCACCTATTCTATCGTTTGTTTTCCTCTTTCGTAATATTGCTTCATTTCTTTCTCAGGCACCATGCTTCCGCCTGTTCCCCAGACGATGTGCACTGCATTGTTTAAATTTGACTGAAGCTGATTCTTTTCCGTATATGCTTTCCCCGTTTCGGAATGTAATAATTCGATATAAGTTGAGAAACCTGCAAGAGCGGATGGCTCTAGAAAAATCCCCTCTGTATCAGCAAGCAATGTCAGGCAGGAAAATAATTTTTCATCTTCTACAGTTGAAATTCCACTAATTTTATTTTCAATCGTTTTGCCAATAAATTCAGATGGGCGCCCAACAGCTAGTCCGTCAGCTTCCGTTTTGTTATCAATGCCAAAATCCTGAACGGCTACTTTATCATGAAGTCCCGTCATTAAACCAAGGAGCATACATGGGGAATGAGTCGGCTCTACGAAGAAACAATGGACATTATCTCCGAATATAAGCTTAAGGCCGAATGTGACTCCTCCTGGCCCTCCACCAACACCACATGGCAGATAAACAAATAATGGATGCTCCTCATCCACCTTAATATTCTTATCCTCCAGCTGCTTCTTCAAACGAATGGCTGCTACTGAATAGCCTAGGAAAAGATGCTTAGAGCTTTCATCATCAACAAAATACATATTCGGATCCTCATTTGCCTGCTTTCTGCCCTGGGCAACTGCTTCACTAAAATCCGATGCATGCTCAACGACAACTACTCCCTTTTCGCGAAGCAAATCCTTTTTCCACTGTTTGGCATCAGCCGACATATGAACGAACACTTTGAAGCCGAGCTTCGCGCTCATAATGCCGATGCTAAGCCCTAAGTTTCCTGTTGAACCTACAGCAATGGAGTAGCCTGAAAAAAAGTCTTTATATTTTTGCTCAGCCAATATGGAATAATCATCCTCGAGCGAAAGCAGTTCATGTGCTAGGGCTAATTCCTCGGCATATTTCAGTACTTCATAAATTCCGCCTCTCGCCTTAATAGAGCCAGAAATCGGAAGGTGGCTATCCCCCTTCAAAAACAAATTTCCAGGTAAAACATGTTGATAAAACTCTTCTAACCTAGTTTTCATCTTCGGAATCGGAAAGAGCGGTGATTCAATAAATCCCTTTTCCTTCGCGGTTTCTGGAAATACCTTTGCTATGTACGGGGCAAAGCGCGCCAATCTTTCTTCCGCATCGATGACATCTTCCATCGTCATGGAAGAAGGCTCCGCGATTGACTTGTACTTCGGATTCGTCCAAAAAACTTCCTTTAACTTAGTCATTTCTGAAAGCACCGGGTATTCCTTTTCCCATTCTTCTATCGATTTCCCTTGAATAACATCAGTTTGCATCGAAATCATCTCTTTTCTACATTTTTATCTTGTTATTTTGACTTAAAAGAAGCACTTTTACAAGGTAATACGCGAAATAATCGAAAAATTTATTATTTAAGAGACAAGTTTGATAATTTAATATGAAATACAAGAGCAGAAAAGGATGGGTATGTTGAACCGATCTTTTCAAAAAGTGGGGATTGTTACGTATCACCGATTTCCCCTTCATATGGATGATCGAGCCGTATATAAAAAGTTGTGACTTCCCCTTTTAAGTATGCAAAATATTTGGCTGGGTTTGATGACTGAAGTTGACTATTGTTGGTAGGAGCGGGCACCTAAACCACTACTAATGACCGCTTGCGCCTCAAAACCCTTAAAGCGGGAACCATAGCCTATGTTTGGTGACCGTGGTGGGCTATTTTGGACGGGAGTGGGCA
>NZ_JBALNX010000031.1:0-6945 GCF_036962035.1 Bacillus sp. JJ1773 | reverse complement strand
AGACGCTTTCCTTATTTCAAAAAAGCGCCCGATTGCTTAATAAGAATTTCTTAATATAATTCCTTGCGTTTTTGCATATTCATTGATCAGGTTTATTAATTTATTCTTATGTATTGAAACCGAATTATGAATTTCCCTTTTGCCATCAATTACATATTCATCGAAGATAATAAAGTTTAAATGATCTATTTTTTTAATAACAAAGCGATTACATTCATATTCTCCACATCTAATATTGTAGGAATATAGAAAATCAATGATTCCATCATAAAATTCCTGATCAGAAATTTCATCCTCTAAGAATGATTGTGTTAATTCTTGCATTTTTAATCTCCTTTAACACTAAATGTCACTGCACGCTTAGGAAAGAAAGGCTATTCTATTCACAAATAGCGCCCTTTTCTGGAATAAGGGAATTGGAATCAGATTTTACCATTAACCTCATTTTTATGAAGGGCGCAATTTAAAGTAATACAAATACAGTAAATGCAATAGCTAACACAATACGATAATATGCAAAAGGTGTTAATCCTAATTTTTCAAGTAATTTCCAAAAAAAAGTTACAACTGCTATCATTGCAACAATAAAAGAAGTAATAAACCCTACAGCAAACATTGGAAATCACTTACACTTAAATGTTTCCAACTTTTTAATAAATCCAAGCCTGTTGCTCGACCATAACAAGAAGGGCAATAAAAAAAGAAAATTCCGATGCTGTTTTATATATACTCATTGAAATAAAACTCCAGATTTAGCCCCACGCATATCGTGGGGCTAAATCTCTGGAATTATCCTATTAAAGTGTCGATTGATTTGTGTAAAGACTATAGATAGTAATAGTCACATCCGTTATTTTTTATTAGGTTCTTGTAATTGAAACAGTTCAATAATCACAGGTACTGCATCCTCAATTTGAATTCGATTGTCAATAAAATGCTGCACATTAAATCCATTAAATAGAGCCATGCCTGCTGTTGCTAAGGTTCTGGCATCTAATGGACTTCCGACAATACCTTCATTTTTCATTTCTTGAATAAAATGCGTAAGGAATGTTCTCCATTCCTCCATTTGGAGAATAAGCATATCTTTTATCTGTGGTAATTCATTCGAAATCATACATCCTTGAAGAAGCATAGGTGAAGACCCCTTTTCATAAGCTTCATTTAACAAACGCTTTGAATATTGTAAAAAATTATTAAGCAAATCTCGATCTTTTTTATTAAGAACTGCCTGCAGATCTTCAAAGTAAAAATCAATACCTTCTTTTATCAACTTTAGAAAAAATTCCTCTTTATTAGAAAAATGAGCATAAAAACCCCCTTTAGAGTAACCAGCGTGTTTTACAATCTGATCAATGCTTGTCCCAGAATATCCTTGTTTAGAAAATAGTTCAATTCCTGATTGCATTAATTTGTTAATTGTTTCTTCGGATTGTTTCTGATTAAGATTCATCTTAATAAACTCCTTTTTTGGGAAATTCTTACTATTGATTATAACATACTCAAGGTATATGATAAATTTAAATACCGACTAGTCGGTATTTAAATAATGATTATTTCATAAAGGGGTTGGTTATTATAAAAAACTTTAGTCAAGGGAAATAAGTAGTTGGTATTAAAGAAAATATGAACCTTCAGTTCCATTTATGCATCAATATAGTTTGACTCTTACTAATGTCATCACAGCAGTTATTTCCCTATTGCGATAACTAAAGAATTAGAAATGATAAAGCTTGGTACCAAGGGATACTGCACTTACAAATCAGCTTACAATCTTAAATTAACCCCAAGTAAACGACCTCATACTAAATCCTACAAGATATCTGGCAAAGTAAATCTGCTTGTTGCTACAGACCAACTTCTATTACATTTCTATGAATTTTTATTTTTCAATAAACAAAGGAGGAAAGAGTGATGAAACTTAAGCCAATATTAGCCTTAATGTTAAGTGGTATTTTTATAATGAGTCCGCTAGAAGGGAATGCACAAAGTAATGAAGTAGATGAAGAAGTATTAAGTGTAATGGAATCCAAGATTCAGGAGATAGATAGTTTACTTTTATCAAGTCCGGATAAAGTACAATGTAATGATATGTGTACTCAAGCAGAGATTGAAAAACAAAAAGAGACTTTTTTAGATCAAGTAAACAATATACATGTTGAAGTAGAGGAATACTTCAATTCTCTTCACGAGACTGTGCAATCTTACGAATATGAGGCACTGGCTGAAAAGTTAGATGAATTAGACTTAGAAGCAAATAGAATTCAGGGCGAAGGAGAGGTTAGTGACTCTATAGGTACTGAGGAGTTTAACTCTCTTTCGGCTACTAAATACTGGCGTTACGGTGATATTTTGTATTACGGAATAGGTAGCGACAGTTCTGCTCGCGAGCCTTCTTTTACAGGTCATACAGCTGTGCTGTCAACCACTGATTATTATGTAATTGAAGCCTCCAAAACATCAAGATCGGGAAATAAAGTTCATCACTGGAATAGAGAATACCTATGGAAAGGTGCTTCTGGCATTAAGCAATATAAAGTGACTACTCTATTTGGAACAAACGCTACTGCAGCAGAAAGAAAAAAGGCAGTTACATTTGGTTTAAATCAAAAAGGGAAGCCATATTCACTTAAAACAACTCTTTGGGATAACAATTATTGGTATTGCTCTAAGCTTACGATGAGACAGTGGTACAATGCAGGATATGATCTGCGAGGTGCTAGAGGTTTACATTGGAGCGGATATTTACTTGTCATTCCATATGATATTAGAATTGATGCAAATACGCGTTTAGTAAAGGATTGGGGCACTTCATTACCTGTGAAGTTTTAAGGATAAGAGAAAATAACAAAAGATACTAGAATATTCTTGTATTTTGCAAAGAAAAAATACACATAGTTGCAATTCCAAATGCAGAGTATTGCAACCTGACATGGAGCCTCTGTGGGCATACTCCTTTAGCCAAGAAGCCAGTATCCGTAAGGCTTGGCAATGTCACGTAAGCTAGCATGCTCACCTCGCATGTAAAGTCGCAGCATAATTTTATCAATGCAAAACTCTGCACTTTTATTTTGCAAAACACAATTCTATTAATATTAAAGAATAAGGGTATCTGGAGGAATTATGAAACGAAAATTACTCTTTGTTGCGACCATAGCAATATTGATTGGAATCATGATTACTATATATGCATGGAATAAATCAACAGATAGAAGTAACCGCATAGTTGTTAAAGGGATTGAAAATTTTAGCCCTAAGAAAGAAGGTCAAGAAGAAGGTCGTTATTTATTATTTTATCCAGCCGATCCAAGAGTTGCTCAACCATTTACACTAGTTAAGGAAGTATCCACAACGGGAGAGGTACTAAAGGAGTATGAAATTAGAGACGACCAATTTTTGCGAATGGAAATTCATCAAAAGCCAAATGAAATCAATCAGCTGTACGTTTCTTTTTTCGGTAAGGCTGCCATTGATAATTGGTTTTATACGTATGATATAGATCAACGCAAATTTAAAAAGGTTAATCTAACCTATTTTAACTATGATGTAGGAGTTAATCATATTAAACATTTTGGTCAGAATGTTTTATTCCAAACCATTGTCTCGCATAAGACAGGGGATCAAAATACAAATGAAGATGGCCAATTTAACATGTCTATTTCAAACTTTTCTAGAGAGAAAAGTTATGAAACTGAATATGGTTATCCACCAAACTGGTCTCCGCTATTACAGCTGGGAGAAAAAATCATCTATGCAGGAAATGGTCAGGTGAATGATGAAGGAATTGCCGATCAAGCTTTTGTAGCGATAATTAATAGCCAAAATGAGTCCGTTGAATATACAAACTTCAATAAACAATCGACAGAATTTTATCCCGTTTATGCAAAAGAGAACCAAGCTTATATAATTGGCAATTATGGAAAGCTCTTTGTAATTGATAAAGACGGTGATTTTAAAACATACGAACCATTTAAAGAGATACCACCTCAAGAATTCTATTATAAGATTGAAGGCGGCGGTACACTTTTGCTAAATGAAGAGGCTGCTTTACACAGCGTATATAATGAGAGCTCAGGAACCACGTTAGGTTTGTTGTTATTTAAAGAGAAACCGACTTTCACCGTTCTAGATAAAGATTATATAAAAAAAGAAAACACGTATAGGCTATTATATCAAGACATAAACAAACAAGAAATTTACCTACTTGAAAAAGAAGGTGAAAAACATGGTAACTTACTAGTTATAGACAACCATTCTTTTGATTTAGTCCATAAAATCCCTGTCGATTATGAGTATTTACTGGATTTCGTCATTAAAAAATGATTGTGAACTGATCAGTTTAGAAGAGATACCCCCTGTACAACTTTTGGGATAGCTCTTTCTTCTTGTTTTAACTTGTCCATTAGGTATTTCTCATCTTTTACAAAGTCCTTTAAATAATAGAATTTCTTTATGATCATTTAATACAATCAAGATTAATCAGTTCCGTTCCGTTCCGTCCAGAGATTGATATTAATGCCTGGAAAAACGTTTGCTTTATATCTTCTACTTTCTGAATAACTTTTTGTAATAACTGGTTCATTTACAGAACCTATTTCGTTTCAGGAAAATAAAAAC
The DNA here is from genome assembly GCF_036962035.1 of Bacillus sp. JJ1773. Lineage (NCBI taxonomy): Bacteria > Bacillati > Bacillota > Bacilli > Caryophanales > Bacillaceae > Bacillus > Bacillus sp. JJ1773. The sequence continues at coordinate 2,328 of NZ_JBALNX010000031.1, read as the reverse complement.
TCATACTGTTGTGTGACAATAAAGTTGTTTAACTACAATTATCAAGACCTAAATAATAATAATTCTTAAAAATAAAGGAGAACACATATTATACAAAACTAATATGTGCTCTCCTTTTATTCAATTAAATGGCCCGATTGTTGAATAGATTGATTGGGCTTTTTTAAAACAACTTTACTGTTATTAAATCGACCTTATTATGATTTAAACAACTTTATTATCATGAAACATTAAGAAAAAAAGGCTCTCACCATATTCAGTATTTTTGATTCATTTTTCAACATATTAAGTAAATTTGTGTCAATTAAAATGACACGAATTTACTTAATAAAAATGAAAAAAACCTTATTTCTAAGGCTTTCTGGTTTAAGTATTCTTGTGTCGTTCGTCAGTCGGCTAGTTCTCATAATTAATGGTTTCGAACATAATTCTCAGGGATCGACCGCATAACTACCAGGAGGTTAGAAAATTATGAATTACGTTCAAGCTGCGGATGATTATCTCATGTATTTGGAAGTCGAGAAAAGTTATTCCGTGAACACCCTTAAAAGTTACGCTTTCGATTTAAGCTCTATGGTGAATTTTTAACGGCTAACGACCGTTCATTGAACTTAGATGAACTTACTTCGTCCAGTGTACGCCGTTTTGTTCAAGACCAGGTCATCAACCATGGCATCAAGCCAAGAACCTTGCAAAGGCGTCTATCTTGCCTGAAATCATTCAGCCAATACTGTTTAAAAGAAAACTACATGAAGTCTGACTTCACAGCAGGAATCCAGGCGCCTAAATCCGATAAAAAGTTACCGAAATACATGACATTGCAGGAGCTTCACAAATTATTTGCCTATTTGGAGCAAGACCAGCGATCGCAGGCAATTAGAAATGAATTGATGTTTAAATTATTAGCTGCAACAGGGATGAGACGACAAGAATTAGTGGATTTAATATGGGAGCAAGTCGATTTAGACAACAATACGATTTTAGTTCGAGGGAAAGGGAAAAAAGAACGCCTCCTCCCCCTTCACAAGATTGTTTTACCTTTGTTTCAAGCGTATAGACAACGTCCTTCAGAACAGCAAAACTATTATAGTGAACCGATATTCTATAATAAGAATAATAAGCAGCAGAACCCACATGGACTTCATAAAATATTCAAGGAAACCTTAGATAGGTCTGGATTGCCCTCACATAGATTTTCATTGCATCATTTAAGGCAAACGTTTGCTACCTTACTGTTACAAGAAAATAAAGAAATACAGATTTATAGGGCATGAAAACCTTGCTAGGACTAGTAAGTACACTCATATAGACGTTGAACAGAAAAAAAACAAATTTGTGGTTATAATATAATTAATTATTGATGAAAAAACGACAGAAATTAATCTGTCGTTTTATTCTGTCATAGAAGATTTGTTATGGCCGTTATTTAATGTTTTGATGTTTGTAATGCTCTATCATCAGCTTTCTAATAATTTTGGATTTGACTTCGAAAGTTCTAAAATAAAGTCTTCTGAAAATGGGAGTCCTGCTAATAAATCATTATTACCTCTCTTCCCCATTTCCTCGTGGTCTATGGATGGGAAATCACCCTTTTCTTCTGTAACACTTTGTTCTAATTCTAATTCAATTTTGGTCAATTCCTCTTTGATCTGTTGGATTTTTCGTTTATGTGTTCTAAGATAAAGTTCAACGTTGGCCCCAGAGCTGTGTCCAATTGATGGTTTCGACTGACATTCCTTGTTCATCTAAGAGTGTGGCAATCGTATATCGAAAACCATGAGGAGTTATCCTCTCTTCTCCTTTCCAATTCAGAAATTCATTCACTTTATTGACCGCAGCATTCAACTGCTTATTTTTAAGCGGGTAACCCTTAATCACATAACTAAGTGGATCGTCATCATTCAGTTTCATTTCTTCTACGTGTTTCCGTAGTTCTTGCAATAAAAGAGGTGGAAGTGGCAACACCTGCATCTTGTTTTTCGAATTCTTAATTTTTTGATTGTAAATAATCAAACCCTCTTCCAAATTAATGTTTCCCACTTTCAATTTGGTAATGGCCTGGTTACGAAGGCCCGTAAGCAGAAGCAGTTTAATTGTACAATCCATCTATTTACAAGACTTAAGTGTGGCACATTTTCTAATATTGATTCCATCATATCGTTTTTTATAATAGAAAGTAGATGATAGTTTAAATGAGTTGAAGAATTTTTTATGTAATTTGCACCCGTAATTGTCGTAGAAGAAGTTGAAGTAATACAATTAATGAAACACTTACTGATTGTTTGAAATTTTGACATAAGAATTTTCGCCTATTTAACTAATTTTGGG